>JAKDKP010000660.1 GCA_030453285.1 Propionibacteriales bacterium | reverse complement strand
ATCTCGAACTTTTCGCCGTTGAGGAAGAAGGAGGGGGTGCCCTGGACACCAAGCGTTTCGCCGTCAGCCTGGTCAGCGCGAATCCGCGCCATTGTCTCGGGGGCCACGTAGTCCTTGTCCCATTTAGCCATGTCAAGCCCCAGCTCTTGGGCGTACGAACGGAACACGTCATCCTGGGGTACGCGCTGCTCGGCCCAGCTCGTCTGATTCTCGAACATCATCTTGTACATGGGCTCGAACTTGTCCTGACGGGCCGCGGCCTCGACGGCGCGAGCCGCCCGTTCGGAATTGAAGTGACTCGTGATCGGGAAGTAGCGGACCACGAAGGTGACGCGATCACCGTACTCCTTGCGCAGCTCCTCGATGGCTGGGTACACCGAACCGCAGGCCTCACACTCGAAGTCGAGGAACTCCACGAACGTCACCTTGTTGTCCGGCACGCTCGTCAGCCGATGCGAGTTCTCCCGGACGGTGACACCCAGGTTCGTCGGAGGCGCCTGCTGGCTCTTGCGGCTGGCATCGACGATCATCGGCACCGCGATGATCGCGGCGAGGGCGATCACCGCACACGTGAAGACGATGGTGAAGATGCGGTTGCGACGCTTGCGGGCCGCTGCGGCGGCTCGCTGCTGCGCCAGCTTCTTGCGTCGACTACCTGCCGGGGGTTGAGATGGCGACATGAGCGGGTGACTCTCCTTGTTCAGACGTCAGCAGGTACCGATACTAGTCAACGACGGCCCAATGCTCCGATCGTGACCGCCGTCATGAATAACGTCGGAACCACCGAAGAGGTGCCCGTTCGGCCCGACGAGTTCCCAGAGTGCGGCCCACGACTACCGGGATGCCAGGACCGCCCGCACCATGGTGAGGCCCTGCTCCTCGAACTCGGTCGCACCGACCTGGTGGGCCCAGGCGGCGGTGCTCACCGCGCTGCGGACCTGCATCCGGTGCCAGGCCTCCGGTTCGCGCGGGTCCGGGCCGTACCCGGTCAGGAACGTCCTTTCGAGCTGAGGATCACCCGCGAAGTCCTGTACGGCCAGCCGGGTCAGGTCCGCCATCGCCGGCTGCAGCTCGCACTTGCCGAAGTCGATCACGCTGACCGTGCCCTGATGGATGAGCCAGTTCCTGGGCTGCCAATCGCCGTGGGTCGGAACCAGAGTGGTGGCCGGGGTCGGCCACGACGCGATCTCCGCTCGCAGCCGCGCCACCGGTCGTGCATCGATCCGGTGCGGGCGATCAAGCCAGGCGAGGGTCTTCTGATTCTCCCGCTGTTCATGATCAGGATCGCTGGCCGACGGTTGATCATGGAGTTGCGCCAACAGGGCGCCAGCCTGTTCGAACACCGCCGGATCGTTCTGGTACGGCGATCCCAGAACGAGATCTCCGGGGAGGAATCGGGTCAGCACCATGTTCGCCTCGAGATCGTGATGCACCAATTCTGGCGCCCGTCCTTCGGTGGTCCACGGCAGCAGCCAGTGCAGGTGGGCGTGGATCTCACGGGCCAGATGGTGATCGCTGGGGCCGCCGAACTTGGCAATGAATCGACCGGCGGAGCTCGTCAGCTCCCACACCGCGTTCTCGACCAATCCCCAGGAGTGGTCGGCAACCAGTCGGGATTCGGGGAGCCAACGCTCGAGGAGCGTGCGCTGCTCAGCGGTGGGTAGGTATCGAGTGGGGTGCCATCGCGACACCCTACGTCGCACGACTCGCCGTCATTCATTCTCCACAAGTGCCTAGTGTTCTGCGGTGGGACAGCCTTCTGTTCCGCCCGAGCTTGCCGTCACGTGAGGTGGTGCGCGAATGTCGTCGAAGGTCAACACCGATGAGCCGATCCGAAGTCTGATTCCGGTCCGGATGGACAAGATGCCATGGTCGAGATTCCACTGGATGGTCATCCTGGGCCTGGGCACCGCCTGGATCCTCGACGGCCTTGAGGTCCAACTCGTCGCCAAT
>JAKDKP010000659.1 GCA_030453285.1 Propionibacteriales bacterium | reverse complement strand
GACAGATCACCGCCGGCGAACTCGTCGACGATGCCGTTTCCGTGCCGCCGATGATCGGGCGGACGGTGCGGCGTACGGAGTCGTCCGAATTGCCCGAGGCCGATCATCTCCGGCGGGACGAGCCGGATCTGTTCCAGCTCACCGAGGGTGAGGGGTCGGACCAGACGCGTCGGCGCCGCAGCATCTGATCAGTCCGACAGGGCTGGTCAGATCAGTCCGACAGGGCTGGTCAGGCGAGGACCCGCTGGTCACGCCAGGACCCGCTGGTCAGGCGAGGACCCGGTCGAGCACGCCGGTCTGGGCCAGCATCGCGAACCGGTCCGGCACCCCCCAGTGCTCAGCGATCACCCCATCGACGACGCGAGCCACATCCACGACGGCAAAGTCGAGGTGGCAACCGCTCGGCGGTCCGAAGAACGGTCCCGTGGCGGTGCCGACGGCACGCATCCGTACCCAGATCGTCTCGTGCTCGACCGCCCAGTCCTCCATCGTGAACCGGAGGTCGGGGGCCGCCCGGTGCACGTCACGGATTGCCGCCTTGACGTTCTCGATGGCCGCACTCCCCGAGCCGCTGAGCCCGAACTGGTGCTCGATGAGATCGGGAGCGCAGAGCTCGTCGACGATGTCGGCATTGCCGGTCTCGAAGCCTTCACAGAACATCCGTTGCAGCACGGCGAGCCCCGCGGCGCCGTCGGTGTCGTCCACCTCATCTTCCATGATCAACTTGTCCATGTCCCCACCTTTGCACTAGTTGTGCCCTGAGTGCAGTCCCACTGCACCTGATGCATTGATAGTGTGCCCAGATGACTGCGCCTGTCAAGACCTCCTACCGCCAACAGCAGGCGGACCAGACGCGAGGGCGGATTGCTCGTGCCGCCCGCAAGCTCTTCGCCGAGCAGGGGTACGGCGTGACGTCGATCGAGAAGGTGGCCGCCGAGGCGGGCGTGGCCGTACGGACCGTGTACGCCGCCTTCGGCAGCAAGCGCGCGATCCTGTCGCGCATCTGTGAAGACTGGCTGGACGAGGCTCGGGCACAGCCACTGGCCGAAGAGGTGCTTGCCGAGCCCGACGATTCGGCTCGCCTGCGCGGAACGGCGGCCTGGCTCACGAATCTGTACACCACCGGCTTTGACGTCGTCACCATCTTTGAGGCCGCGACCGACGAGTCACCCGAGACGCGCGAACTGCTGCGTGCCAAGTTGGCCGGTCGCGATCAGGTGCTGGACGCGATGGTGTCGTCCTTGGAGTCGGTGCTGCCGGCGGGAGTGGAACGGGGCAGGTCTGTCCTGCGGGCCCTCGCCGCCCCCGGCGTATACCGAGCCTTGGTGATCGAGGCAGGCTGGACGACTGAGGCGTTCACCGACTGGGCGGCCCACACCCTCTCCGCCCGTCAGTGACGTTCGGGGCTCCAGTCATGGCGCTCCAGGGCATCCATCACCTGGTCGACGGGGACGTCGAGCTTCTCCCGTACGAGATCGGCGTCATCCCGGTCACGAAGGACGAGTTCCTTGCCCTCGAGCAGGACGCGGGTGACCTGGGCTCGGGCGAACCGACGCTTCTTGTCCTCGCCGATCAGGACGATCTCGGCGTCGGTGATCTGGACCGTCGTGCCCATCGCCACCAGGAAGATGCCTGCCACGACACCGGCCACCGGCAGCAGCACGGCCAGCACCCAGCGCAGCCACCCATGCTCATCGAGCAGGGAGTCGATCAGCCGCAGAGGGTCCTGGAACGGCGCCCACTGGGCTCCGGCGGCGAGCCCAGCCAGCAACGGCAGGAACCACCCGAGCAGCAGGCCCAGCAATCCGAGCGCGACCGACAGCACCACGTAGTCCTGACGGGGCACGCGCACATGCGTGGCCGGGCGCGGTGAGGTGGGAGTTGCCGGGGGCGGCACGGGCGGCCCGGATTCCTTGGTGGGTTGGGGTGAGGCGATCCGGTGGGGATCAGAGCG
>JAKDKP010000658.1 GCA_030453285.1 Propionibacteriales bacterium | reverse complement strand
GTCAATATCCGGGGTGGGGGTGTCAGACATCGAGCTCACTTCATCCAGCAATCCAGCCGCCACCGGCGGCGCGGGCGACACGGTGTCGCGCGAACCGCCCGAGGTGATGTCACGCGGGCGGTCCGGGCAAGCGTAGCCCGGTCAGCTCCTGCGCCCCAGTCACGTGCGCGGCAAGCTGAATCCGCAGGTCCTCGGTGAGGGTGACCACCTCGGTCCGGCGGCGCGGCCACGACAGCTGCGGAATCAGAATCGGCGGCCCGTACACCATGTGCATCGGCTGCCCGCGCCGTGGCATCTGCTTGGTGGTCTGGCCGGGCTCGCGCGAGCCGAGGATGGCCACCGGCACGATCGGGGCGCCGGTCACCATGGCCAGATAGGCCGCCCCGCCGAAGGCGTGCTGGAAGTCGCCGAGCCCTCGTACGCCTTCGGGGAAGACAGCCAACGCTCCGCCCGAGGTCAGCACCTGCAGGCATCGTCGTACGGCCCGCTTGTCAACGGTTCGGCGCTGCACCGGGATCTGCCCGGTCGCCTCCAGCAGTCGCCCCAGGGAGCCGGTGAAGAGTTCCTGCTTGGCCAGCGCGTACGTGGGGCGAGGACTCAGCGCGATCGCCAGCAGGCCATCGAGGACGGCCAAGTGGTTGCAGGCCACGAGGACCGGCCCATCAGTGGGTACGTGTTCGGCACCGTGGAGCCGTACGTCCCATCGCCTGCGCAGGACCCCCGCCGCGATCCGCGACAACCCGGTGACGGTCGCGGTCCGCAGGGCCGGCAGATCGGCAAGGTCGGGCAGGTCCGGAACGCGAATTGCTGGACCGGCGGGGGGATCGGTGCTGGCGGCTGGCTTCTTGAACTCCCGTACGGTCATCTCAGCTCCTCGGCCAGGCCGCAGATCTGGTTGATGACCTCGTTGAGGGTGAGGTGGGTGGAGTCGATCACGGTGACTCCCTCGGCGGCCTCGGTGAACGTCGCAACCGTGGAGTCGTCGCGGTCGCGGCGCAACACCTGATCGGTGACCGCGGCACGATCGGCCCGGCCGTCGAGTTCTGCTGCGCGGCGTCCCACCCTGGCCTGCGGGTCGGCCACCAGCAACAGACGCAGGTCGGCGTCGGGGGCGACAACGGTGGTGATGTCGCGGCCCTCGGCAACGATCCCGGGCCGAGCCTCGGCGACGATCAGCTGTTGTCGGCGGACGAGTTCGGCGCGCACCTCAAGGTTCGTGGCGACCCCGCTCACCGCGGCGGACACTTCGGGTTGCCGGATGGCCGTGGTGACGTCGGTGCCATCCACGGCGAACGAGGGGGCCCGGCGATCCAAAGAGATCGTCAGGTCGGTGCGGCGGACGAGGTCGGCGACCGCGGTGGTGTCGGCGGTGTCGAGGCCGGACCGCATCACCGCCCAGGTGATCGCGCGATACATGGCGCCGGTGTCGAGATATTGCAGGCCGAGTCGCTCGGCGACGCCACGGGAGGTGCTGGACTTGCCCGAACCGCTGGGTCCGTCGATCGCGATCACGAGCTGGGTCTGGGACCTGATCTGTTCTGCCACGACATCAGCCTATCGGCGTCGATCCGCCACACCGGTCAGCGGATCGCCGCCCGTCGACAGAACTCGACACCAACACCGGTTGAACTGTTGGCCGCTCGGTCCGGTTGCACGGGGCAGGGTCAGGCGCGCAGGTCCCAGTCGTGTGCGGCCAGGGTGTCGGCGAGGACCTCCTCCTGGGCGGGGTCCACCGACAGCGCCAGATAGCCCACTTCTCGTACGGCATCGTGCTCGATCTGCAGATCCTCGACGCTGACGCCGGCCTTCTGCACATCGGCGAAGAGCTTTGCCAGAGCGCCTGGCGCGTCCGGGATCTCAACCACCACCTGCGCCCACGTGCGCGGACGCGCACCGTGCTTGCCGGGGATGCGTCCGGTTCCGCGGCGTCCAGCACTGAGGACCTGGGTGACCGAGCTG
>JAKDKP010000067.1 GCA_030453285.1 Propionibacteriales bacterium | reverse complement strand
TGAGGAGGCTGGCGGTGCTGGTCATGTCCTTACATTAATGGCCGGCACTGACAAACACCGGCCTCAGAACAATCTGTGGATGACGCTTCCGAATACCCGTCAGTTGTCCACAAGGGGCGCACCCCCTGATTGGACAGAGGCGGGATCCAGTCAATTCTTCTGTGATTGACCCGGTTTGGTGGCACCTTGATCGTCGGTCTGCGGCTTGGTAGGGCAGGGTGCCCTCATGGGTGCGAAGGAAGAGCCATGCCGGGAAATACCGCGGGGAGACTGCTTGGCTGGTGATTGAGACCGGACGCACGATCGTCGAGGCTGCCTGCGAGATTCGGATCGAGGACCGGTCGCTGGGACACCGGGTCGTGATCGATCGGCCGGGATGGGTGATCCGTCCGATGCGACCGATGTCTATGAGCGAACCGAGTTGGAACGGTTGCGTCGATCTTGTCGGCGGAGTCCTCGAACTCAGCAGGCGTTCGCCGTAATCGCAGCTGAGAAGGCCACCCCTACGGTGCACAACGTGGGTGTAGCCGGATGCCGGGTTTGTTGAGTGTCACCCGTGCGACTACGCCTGGAAGGTGTCAGGACGCTTCTCTTGGACCCAGCGCTGATCTGACGGTCAAGATCACGATTGTCAACGATGCCTCCGACAGCGTATCGACGAGACCGTCAGAAACGGCATGAACCTTGCCAACGCGTTGTTCCAAGGCCTCACTGACTGCGGGGACTTCTGTCTCCGAGCGAGGCGGTGAACACCTCGCGCACCTTGAGGAACTGCTGGGAGCAGGGGCTCACACCTGCAGGTGGTTCAGTGGCTCACTCCTACCGATAAACATAGTGCTGAAACCGTGCCGGGAGCAGTGACCTCTGTCGGACCAACTCCTCGGCGAGTGCGGCCCCCTGCAGGACCTTTCGGGTGTATCGATCCACATTCCGTGCGTGTCCGGCCATGTGTGCCACCGCGATGGCCTGACCACAGGCTCGTGCGACTGCTGCAGCGTCCTCCCGCTGGCAGTCCCGAGCCGCGTCATGACATCCGAAAGCCAGTTTCCTCATCGTGCTCACCGAGACTGTGCCCGTACGAAATCCGTCGACGGCTTGCAGGGCATCACCCAGGCGACGATCCGTGGGGCGGTGTGCGCTGAACGTGGGCAGGAGTCGTTCCACACAAGAAGCAGCCCAACGGATCAGCTCACGGCGGTCCACTTCTGACAGGGTCCGGTCGGCAGGATCGGGGTCCTGGGGCGGTGCCCTATTCAACGGGAGTCTCGATGCGGGATCCCTCGGCGGCGGCCTCGGGGCCCCGCTCGAGCAGCAGGTCGAATCCGGCGGCGTCCAGCAGGGGACGTTTGAGCGCGACGGCCTTGTCGTATTTCGTACCGGCGGCTTCACCGACAACGACGAAGTCGGTCTTCTTCGACACCGACCCCGACGACTTCCCCCCGCGAGAGACGATGGCATCGGTGATCGAGTCGCGTGTCCAACCCGGCAACGATCCGGTCACCACGACGGTGACACCGGCCAGGGTCTGCTCCCCCTTGTCGGGCACGGCGTCGGCCATCACACAGCCGGCGGCCTGCCACTTGTCCACGATGGCAGCGCGCCAGTCCACCGCGAAGTGATCGACGATCGCCGCTGCCAGCGTCGGCCCGATGCCGTCGACCGCCGACAGCTCCTCCAGACTCGCGCCACGCAGCCGATCGATGCTGGGGAAGGCCGCAGCGATGTCCGGCGCCACTCCCTTGCCGACATGCCGGATCGACAGGGCCACCAGGAACTTGGCCAGCGGTTTGGTCTTCGCATCGGCCAGGTTCTTGATCAACTTCTGGCCGTTGGCCGACAGTGTGCCAGCCTTGGTGATGAAGAAGTCCGCCGTGATCAGGTCATCGGCAGTGAGATCGAACAGGTCGCCCTCATCGATGATCAATGTGTTGTCCAGCAACGCGGTCGCGGCCTGCTCACCGAGCACCTCGATGTCGAGCGCCTGCCGCGAGGCCAGATGGAACAGCCGTTCGCGCAACTGGGCGGGGCAAGAACGTTGGTTGGGGCACCGCAGATCAGCGTCGCCCTCCTTCTCGGGTCGCAGCTCACTGCCACAGTCGGGACACCGGGTGGGCATCACGAACTCACGCTCGGTGCCGTCGCGCAGATCCACCACCGGACCGACGATCTCCGGGATCACGTCGCCGGCCTTGCGCAGCACGACCGAGTCCCCGATCAGCACGCCCTTGCGCTTCACCTCATGGGCGTTGTGCAGGGTCGCCATCGCCACGGTCGACCCCGACACCAGGATCGGCTCCATCACTCCGTACGGGGTCACTCGGCCGGTCCGTCCCACGTTGACCCGGATGTCGAGCAGCTTGGTGGTGACCTCCTCGGGTGGGTACTTGAAGGCGATCGCCCACCGCGGCGCCCTCGAGGTCGAACCGAGCTGATCCTGCACCGTACGGGTGTCGATCTTGATCACCACCCCGTCGATCTCGTGCTCGACCGAATGCCTGTGCTCACCGAAGTGGTCGATGTAGTCCCACACCTGATCAAGGTCGGTGACGACCTTGCGGTGCGCACTGACCGGCAGCCCCCACCCATCCAAGGCCTGATACACCTCGGACAGTCGCTCGGCCTCGTACCCCTCGACCGCACCGACGCCATGCGCGACGAACCCGAGCCTGCGCCCCGCGGTCACCCGGGGGTCCTTCTGCCGCAAGGATCCCGCTGCGGCGTTGCGCGGGTTGGCGAACGGCGCCTTGCCGTCGGCGACCAGCGACTCGTTCAGGGCAGCGAAGTCCTCCACCGCAAAGAAGACCTCACCTCGTACCTCCAGCAGGTCGGGCACTCCCTCACCACCAAGACGAGCCGGGATGACGTCGATGGTACGGACGTTGTCGGTGACATCCTCACCCGTCGTGCCGTCGCCGCGCGTGGCTGCCCGGACGAGGCGCCCGGACTCGTACACCAGGTCGAGGGCCAGCCCGTCCACCTTCAACTCGCACAGCAGACCGGCGCGCTTCAGCGGCGCCTCCCCCACCTCGCGTACCGCCCGCTGCCACCACTTGTCGATCTCGTCCCGGGAGAACGCATTGTCAAGACTCTGCAGAGGACGCAGATGTGTCACCGGGGTGAAGGTGGTCGAGGGCGGCGCCCCCACCTGCTGAGTCGGCGAGTCGGGCGTCCGCAGGGCCGGCGCCGCCTCCTCCAGAGCCTCCAGCTCGCGCATCATCGTGTCGAACTCGCCGTCGGCCATGGTGGGTTGATCCAACACGTAGTAGCGCCAGCGCGCCTCGCCGATCTGCTCGGCCAGCTCGCCGTGCCGCTCACGTTGCTGGTCGCTGGGCTCGGACTGGGCAGTCACGTCGGTCTGGTCCGGGAGGCCTTGGTCGTCTCGGATGTCGGTGTCGCGAGTGGTCACGTCGGACAATCTAGTGGTCCGTCTCTGTTTCAGCTGACCAGTCGGTCGAGGCTGGTCCTGGCACGCTGGACTTTGGTGAGGATGGATTCGGCGGTCGCTGTCCACACGTAGGGGCGTGGGTCGTGGTTGTGGGCGGCGAGGTAGTCCTCGATGCTGGAGATCAGGTCGGGGACGCTGCCAAAGATCCCGCGACGCAGGTTCTTCTCCGTCAGGTCCCGGAACCATCGCTCGACCTGGTTCAACCAGGATGACGAGGTCGGGGTGAAGTGCAGGTGGAACCGCTTGTGTCGTTTCAGCCACCGCTGCACGGTGTCGTGCTTGTGAGTGGCGTAGTTGTCCAAGATCAGGTGGACCTGGAGCCCGCGGGGGACCTCGGCGTCGATGGTTTTGAGGAACCTCAGAAAATCCTCGTGCCGGTGCCGGGGAAGGCACTGACCGATGACCTTGCCGGTGAGGACGTCCAAGGCGGCGAACAACGTGGTGGTGCCGTTGCGCTTGTAATCATGGGTCATGGTCTGAGCCCGCCCCGGCTTCAGCGGCAGCGACGCCTGGGTCCGGTCCAACGCCTGGATCTGAGACTTCTCATCCATGCAAAGGACAACGGCCTGTTCAGGCGGATCCAGATAGAGACCGACCACGTCGATCAACTTCTCAGTGAACTGCGGATCGTTCGACACCTTGAAGGTGTCGACCCGGTGCGGCTGGATGCCCAGCTCGGCCCAGATCCGCTGCACGGTGTCCTTGCTGACCCCGGCCCGCTTCGCCATCGTCCGACACGACCAGTGAGTCTCACCCGGTGGTGTGGTCTTGGTGGTCAGCTCCACGATCTCGGCGACCTTGGCATCACTCACCATGGGCTTGCGACCCCGACCGGGCTTGATCTTGCCCCAATTGGTCAACCCGTCCTTGGCGAAAGCCTTGCGCCACGCTCGCACGGTCACCGCGGTCACCTCATGCCGATCAGCAATCACCGTGTTCGCGATGCCCTCGGCCGCATCCAGGAGCACCCGCGCCCGCACCACCTCACGATGGGCCGCACTGGTTGATCTGGCCACCCTCTCCAGGACCTCACGCTGGGCGGAAGAAACCAACAACGGCGCAGCAGGAGAACTCATACTCCATACTACCCCCACACTGCATATTCATTTAAGCGACACACCACTAGTGCTCGTCACCGACATCGGCGCCGATCGCGGCCATGCGGCACGCGCAGGGCGGACCACTACGGTGGATACCCATGAGCCGCCACTTCCGATTCGACGGGACCTGGTTGGTCGATGCCCCGTACGACCAGGTGTACGAACGTCTGGCCGATCTCGAGCACTATCCCCTCTGGTGGCCGGAGGTGCGTGCCATTGCTCGGACCGGCGACCGCAGCGCCCGGGTGTTGATCAGGTCACGCCTGCCGTACACGATGGACCTCGATCTCACCGCCACCGACCAGCGCCCCGATCGTCTGGAGTCCGCGCTGTCGGGTGCACTCACGGGATGGGCGCGGTGGACCCTGACCGGGGAGGGACAGAGCACCCGGGTCACCTTCGCGCAAGAGGTCGACGTCAACGGTTGGCTCTTCCGCTGCGCGGCCGTCGCGGCGCGGCCACTGCTGGTGTGGAACCACGAACAGATGATGCGCTCGGCGGTACGTCACCTGACCGATCCACGGCCGTGAAGCGCTCCCTCGCCGACTCAGCTGTCGATCAACTCCCTGACCCACGCCTGCTCGGTCTGCACCGGACGGCCGGTGATCAACTCTCCGTCGGCGACAAAGCCTTCCTCGCGGCCGGTGAGATCGGTGATCAACAGTCCTCGCCAATGCTCGACCTCAGGGGCTCGTGCCTCATCTCGTACGAGGTTGTGCAGTTCGTGCGGATCAACCTCCAGATCGAAGAACTGTTCGGCGCCCGAACCGCTGGCCCACAAGTACTTGCGCTTGCCATCGGTCACCCACTGCAGTGACTGACCGAACGTCACATGCTCACCGTGGATGTGGTCGCGCCACTGGGGCCCAGCAATCCCCTGCACGTGCGGCAGCAGACTCATCCCGTCGACACCATCGGGGACGTCAACGCCGGCCATCGCCAGCACCGTCGGCATGACGTCACGCAGCTCCGTCACCTGCTCGACCACGGCACCGGTCGGCGCACCGTCGGCAAAGCGCGGTGCCGCCTTGACGATCATCGGCACGTGCGCGCTGCCCTCGAAGCCGTTGCTCTTGCGGTACATGTCATGATCACCCATCATGTCGCCGTGATCGGAGACGAATACGATGGCGGTGTCCTCGGTGAGCTCATGATCAGCCAGCGCCTCGAGGAACCGATTCAACTGCAGGTCGATGTGAGAGATGTTGCCGTAGTAGCCGCTCACCGCACGGTGGTGTTCGTCGGGTCGCAGCCTTCCCATCATGGTCTGGTGATGATCATCGCGTCGGAACTCCTCGAAGTCTCCGATCCAGTCCCCCACCGGCGGCTCGACCGGCGGCTGATCGTGATACATGTCAAAGGCCCACTGCGGCGGGTTGAACGGTGCATGGGGGCGGTGGAAGGACAGGTAGAGGAAGAAGGGGACGTCGGGGTCACGCCGATCCAGCCAGTCGATCGCCTCCTGGACCGCCCAGTTCGTCGGATGCAACCGCTCCGGTCGATTCCAGGGAATCGCCACCATCGAATTGCAACCGACCCCGTCCTCGAAATAGTCGGCCCGCGCATCGGCTTCGGGTTGGCGCCGGAGCCACCGCAGATGATCATCATGGGCTTCCAGGTGGCCGTGTCCGTACCGCCGTCCGAAGTGCAGGAACCCGTCGTGCAGGATCACGTCATCGAAGCCGCAGCGGGCCCGTTCGGGGTAGACGTGCATCTTGCCGATCGCCTGGGTCTGATAGCCGTTCTCGCGCAGAACGCCCTGCATCGTCACCGGATGCGCCGTGGTGAAGGGAACCCCGTCCCGGTAGCCGGTCCGCCCGTGCGTCTCCTGTGACTGGCCGGTGAACAGCCCGACCCGCGCCGGAACACAGGTCGGAGTGGCCGAATAGGCCCGGGAGAACCGGGTGCCCTGACCGGCCAGCTCATCGAGATGCGGCGTCCTGATCACCGGATGACCGGCGGCCGACAACGCATCCCCCCGCATCTGATCGACACAGATCAGCACGATGTTGGGTCGATCATGGTGCCGGTGACGCGGGCCACTCGCTCTGGACAGGATGGACGAAGCTGGCACGGTGGGCATGGTGTCCTCTCGTAGACGTCAGTTGATCAAGGGAAAGGGGGCTCAGGCGAACGGCCCTCGGACCGACACTCCGCCGTCGACGATCAGACCCTGACCGGTCACATAGGCGGCCTCGTCGGAGGCCAGGAACAGCGCCGCGTTGGCGACGTCGGCAATGCTCCCGAGCCGCCCCATCGGGATCTCGTCGACCCACTCGTCGGACGAGTCGACGTTCGCCACGGCCATGGAGATCGCACCGGCCACCACGACATTCATCCGGGTGCCGTACGGGGCCTGCTCGGCGGCGACCGTCCTGGCGAGACTGAGCAGGCCGGCCTTCATCACCCCGTATCCAGCCTGGTGTGGGGCCGCCATCACGCCTGCGACGGACCCGATGCTGACGATGCACCCCGAGCCCGATTGGTGGGTAAAGATGCCCAGCACTCGGCGGACCGCGCGCGCAACGTAGCGGAGGTTGAGCTCATACATCGTGTCCCAGTCCGTGTCGGCCATCTCGGTCAGCGGAACGGCCGGCACGAATGCCACCTGGCCGCCGATCACGGTGATCAGGATGTCGAGGCCGCCCAGATCGTCTGCTGATCGAGTGATCATGTCGTCCAGTGCCTGGGCATCGCGGACATCAGCGCTGATCGCGATCACCGCACCCCCGCTGCGGCGGATGGCTTCGGCCGTGGCCTCGGCCCTGCCATGATCAACATCGGCCACGGCGAGGACAGCACCCTCGCCGGCGAAGCGTTCACAGATGCCGCGGCCGATCCCTGCTCCTCCACCACCCAGGACGAGGGTGCGCCTGCCGGCCAGTCGACCCGGGACTGTCATGGCCGCCAGCATAGGAGAGAACGCATTCGCACACCTCACGAGTGACCTCTAGTCTCACGTCCATGCCGGATCCCGTCTTCACCGATCCCCGACTCGCCCCGCTGTACGACCCGCTCGATCCCGATCGCAGCGACCTCGACGCCTACGCGCGCATCGTCGAGGAGTTCCGGGCGAGCTCTGTGCTGGATGTGGGATGCGGTACGGGGACGTTCGGCTGCCTCTTGGCTCAACAGGGCGTGCGCGTGGTGGGCGTGGATCCGGATGGCGCGTCGGTCGCCGTGGCCCGCGCGAAGCCGTACGCCGACAGGGTGCAGTGGGTCGTCGGCGACGCCACCGCCTTGCCGCCGCTGCAGGTTGATCTGGCAACGATGACCGCCAACGTTGCCCAGGTATTCGTGACCGACGAGGACTGGATCGCCACCCTGCAAGGGATTCACGCCGCCGTCCAGCCTGGTGGTCATCTGATCTTCGAGATCCGCGACCCCGACCGCCATGCCTGGGTGGGCTGGACCAAGAACCTCTCCCGCCAGGTTGTCGAGGTGCCCGACCTGGGGCCGGTCGAGGACTGGGTGGAGGTTGTCGGCGTCAACGGGGACCTGGTCACCTTCGACTCACCCACCGTGTTGCCGTCGGGCGAGCACATCGAATCCCGCTGCACCCTGCGCTTCCGTGGCCGGGAGGAGATCGAGACGTCGCTGCTGGCGACCGGTTGGTCGGTGATTGACGTACGAGATGCCCCGGACCGACCCGGCCAAGAGTTCGTCTTCATCGCCCGGCGTGGCTGACGAGGGCACGCAACCGGTCACAGGCGATGATCATCTGCTCCGACGTTCCGGCGAACGAGATGCGCACGTGGGTCGATCCGGCGACGGTGTCGAAGTCGGTTCCCGGGGCGATCGCGACACCTGTTCGTGCCAGCACCTCGGCGCACCACTGCTCGGAGTCATCGGTCAAGCCAGACACGTCGCACCACAGATAGAAGGCGCCGTCGGCGGGTGCCATCGCGGTGAACCCGCAGTCCGGTAGTCGTTCCAGCAGGATCTGGCGGTTCTCGGTATAGCGCTGTACGTGGGTGTCCAGCTCAGCACGCGCAGTATCGGTGAAGGCGGCGATGGCCGCGTGCTGGGAGAGCACGGGCGGGCACAGCG
>JAKDKP010000657.1 GCA_030453285.1 Propionibacteriales bacterium | reverse complement strand
CAGTCCAGCTGGTCGCGGTCGCGGTACGAGGTGATCAACTTCAACTTGGCGACCCAGTCGAGACGATCGGCAAGCTGCATCGGGTCGGTCCGCAGCGTGTCCAGGACCTCGACCCACGCGGTGAGGAGATCCTGGGCCTCGGCGTACTGTGCGGCGGTGCCGAAGTCGGGATGGTCGGCGATGAACGTGGAACAGGCAGCGTGGTACCGCTCCTGCAGATCAACCGCGGTGACCCGCTGTCCGTCGGAGGTGTTGATCAGGGCTCGGCAGGTCGGATCGTGGCTGACCTGCTGCATGGCTTTCACCGGATCGGCCAACCGAGGGATCGAGCGCAGATGTCCGGCCTGCAGTGCACGCAGGACCAACGCCGAGCATCCCACCTTGAGCCAGGTGGTGTATTCGGACAGGTTGGCGTCTCCGGTGATCACGTGCAGACGGCGATGCCGGCGCGCGTCGGCGTGCGGCTCGTCACGGGTGTTGATGATCGGTCGATTGATCGTGGTCTCCAACCCCACCTCGGCCTCGAAGAAGTCTGCCCGTTGGGTGATCTGGTAGCCGGGCTCTTCACCGGAGGGGCCGATCCCGACCCGCCCCTGGCCGGTGATCACCTGTCGGCTGACCAGGTGCCCGGTGAACTTGGTGACGACCCGGTCGAACGGGGTGTCCCGGTTGAGCAGGTAGTTCTCGTGGGTCCCGTACGAGACCCCTTTGCCGTCGGTGTTGTTCTTGTGGATCCGCACCCGGGTCTGCAGGGACCTGGACGCCTCCGCCGCCGCGAGGGCCAGCACCTCGTCGCCGGCTCGATCCCAGATCACCGCGTCGCGCGCCATCGTCACCTCGGGCCCGGAATATTCCGGATGAGCATGATCAACATAGAACCGCGCGCCATTGGTCAGCACGACATTGGCCATCCCCTGATCGGCATCGGTCAGTTGATCAGGATGCGCTGCGGCCCGCGACACCTCATGGCCTCGTACGTCCTGCAGCGGGCTCTCGGTCGCGTAGTCCCAGTCCGCCCGTCCCCTGAGCACCAGGTCGGCGTAGCCGCGCACCACCACATTGCTCAGATGCATCGGATGCAACCCGAATTCCGGATCCCCCGCGTCCATGCTGATCCCATACTCGGTCTCGATCCCGAACACCATGTCCGCACGCCCCGTCATGGCCCACACCCTACGAGCCCTCGTCGAAACTCCGGCCCCTCCGACACCGCTGGTTGAGCAAGGTCGACGAGGGACGAGGGGGCCGCGTCGAAGCCCCGGCGCTTCGACGCGCTCATTCCTCGCTTGCTCAACGACCAAACGTTCGGACCGATTCTCTCGCTTGCTCAACGACCGGAAGGGCCGGACCGATTCCCGGCCGTCCGGACCAGCAGCGCGATCAGGCGCCAGCCGAGGAGCAGCACGGCGAGGCTGATGGTCGCGACCATGATGAACGGGACCTCGGCGGTGTCCTTGGCGACCAGGACTCGGGTGGTGAGACCGAGGGCGACGGTGATGATCCAGACGTACACGCCCTCGGGCGCCACGCGGGACGGGCGACGTCCCGGACGCCAGAAGCGGCCGACCAACCAAGCGAGAGCCAGGGCCACCAGGAAGGGCCACGCGGTCCCCAACAGGCCTGGAGGATTCAGCGCCTCGGCGTGACTGCCACGACCGATCGCGGCAAAGATGATCACCAGCACCACGTCGAACAACAGTGGGACGATCCTCGACGCTCGATGACTCATGTCGTTACTGTAGATCCGGTCAGTCCACGGCACAGACGGGGAGTCAGCGCCACTCAGGGTCTTGCCGTCGTGAGGCCCCCCTCGCAGGCTCACCATCATCGACTGGCGACCGCAGCTCTCCACGCAGTTCTCTGGCGCTGGCCCGCTGCCGCCCAGTCGAAAGCAGCACCGCGGCAACGAGCCACAGGAGCCCGACCACAGTCACGGCGTAGCTTGAATACATCATGGCCGTG
>JAKDKP010000656.1 GCA_030453285.1 Propionibacteriales bacterium | reverse complement strand
GGGGGTGTGGCCGGGGACGACATCACTCAGGGTCTGCCCCGTGTGGTCGAGCTCTTCGAGGCTCGCCAGCCAAAGGGCAAGGCACCGATCGCCGAGTTGCCCGGTCGGATCCAGATCGAGGAGGGTGAGCGTAGCCGCAAGGTGACGCTGATCCCCGACGATGGCTCCGAGGAGATCGAGGTCGTGGTCGGTCGTCGCGCCCGGATCGAGGTCAGCGACGGCGAGCATGTCGACGTCGGTCAGCAGCTCACCGCCGGTACCCCCGATCCGCAGGACGTGTTGCGGGTGCTTGGTGTGCGCAAGGTGCAGATGCACCTGGTCGAGGAAGTGCAGAAGGTCTACAACACCCAGGGTGCTGCGATCCACGAGAAGCACATCGAGATCATCATCCGGCAGATGCTGCGCCGCGTCACGGTGATCGATTCCGGTGACACGTCGCTGTTGCCCGGTGACTGGGCCGACCGTCTGCTGTACGAGGCCGCCAACCGTCAGGTTGTCGCCGAGGGCGGGCAGCCTGCCTCGGGTCGTCCGGTGCTGATGGGCATCACCAAGGCCTCCCTGGCCACCGAGTCGTGGCTGTCGGCCGCCTCGTTCCAGGAGACCACCAAGGTGCTCACCGACGCCGCGATCCACGGCAAGTCCGACTCCCTGGTCGGTCTGAAGGAGAACGTCATCCTCGGTAAGTTGATCCCGGCCGGCACCGGCCTGGAGCGTTACCGCAACGTCTCCGTCGAGCCCACCGCCGAGGCCAAGGCGCAGGCGTACTCGATGTCGTACGAGCCCTTCGACTACGACTTCGGCACCGGCTCGGGAGCCTCGGTTCCGCTGGATGACTTCGATCTCGGAGAGTTCCGCTGAACTGACTGAGCAGTTCTCAGTGGACGGCCGCGCAGGGAAACTTGCGCGGCCGTTCTGTGTCCGGAGGAAATTCGGTTGTCGAGCACCGGCAGCCTCGGCAAACTGGCTGGGTGACCTCACCGACGATCGACTGGCCCCGGCGCACCGACCGGCTCAGCCTGCGCCCACTTCGGCCCGACGACCTTGATCAACTGTTCAAGATCAGTGCGGACCCGGAGGTGAGCCGGTGGCTGCTCGATGTGGTCACCGATCCCGAGCGGTACCGCGTCGACCAGCTGAACACGCTCAACGATCCGACGAACTTCTCGTCGGTGATCGAGCGGGAAGGGGCCATCATCGGTGAGGCCTTCGGTCATTTGCAGGACGCAATGGGGCAGAGCGTTGCCGATCCTGACCTGCTGACTCACCGTGAGGCGAGTATCGGCTACGTCCTCGACCCGGCGCACGCGGGCAACGGCTACGCCACCGAGGTCACCGCCGAGCTGCTGCGGATGGCTTTCGATGAACTCGGGGTGCGCCGGGTCACCGCGGGCTGTTTCGCCGATAATCGAGCCTCGGTGCGGGTGCTGGAGAAGAACGGGTTCCGTCGCGAGCAGTATGGCGTCGCTGATTCCTGGCACGCCGAGCTCGGCTGGATCGACGGCTGCACCTACGCGATTCTTGAGCAGCAGTGGCGGGCCGCAGCGGCCGGTTGACCGGCGCTCGTTGGAGATTGGCGCGATCGGCCGCGGACCGAGTTCGACTAACAGAGAGCAGCGCTCTTGACCCGGTGAGAGCACTGCTCTATTTTTGGTGACGCCACACTCGCCGATCTCAAGGTGCGCCGACATGTCCGAGATTCGATCTGTCAGTTCGTTGATGACCTCGGCCGAGACCTCCGGTGTGCTGATGGCGGCCTACTTGCTGTTGCGCCCGTATGGCGATGCCGCTGGCGGGGTGGCCGCGCTGGACGCCTTCGCCTCGCCGCTGTGGATTGTTGCCCATGTCTGTGGGGTCTTCTCCCTGGCTGCGGCCGTGGTGCTCACGAGGCTGCCGGCAGCATTCGATGATGGACGGTCGCCCCGGTTGGCCCGGCTGGCACAGGGCTGCGGATTCGCCGGCCTGGTCTTG
>JAKDKP010000655.1 GCA_030453285.1 Propionibacteriales bacterium | reverse complement strand
CCTTTCGGGTACGTACGGGAGTGGTACGGCCAAGCCTAGGGGAGGCGATCGCCCACACGCGCACCACCGGCTCTGCTGGTCGTCCGGAGCCGAGCTGAGTCGGTCTGCGGTCAGATGGTCTCGCGTTGCAGGAAGACCGGGCCGTTGCCGGTGCGTCCGGCTTGATCGTCGGGATTGGCCAAGCCGCATCGCTTGAGACTGAGGCAGCCGCAGCCGATGCAGCTGTCGAGCTTGTCGCGCAGCTTCTCCAGGTGGGCGATCCGGGCATCGAGGCGAGGTCGCCACTGGCTGGACAGGAGCTGCCAGTCGGCGCGGGTGGGTGTGCGACCGCGGGGGAGCGAGGCCAGGGCTTCCGAAACCTCGTCGAGAGTCAGGCCGACCTGTTGGGCGGTGCGGATGAATCCGACGCGGCGCAGTTCGGTGCGCGCGAAGCGGCGTTGGTTGCCGCCCGTACGGGTGGCTTCGATCAGCCCTTGGGCCTCGTAGAACCGGATGGCTGACGGGGCGACGCCGGCACGGGCGGAGAACTCAGCCATGGTGAGGAGTTCGGCATTCGACACGAGACGCAGGCTACCTCAAGGGCACTTGAAGATCGGCCCCGGCCGACCACAGGCTGACACACCGGCGGTGCCCCCAGTGCGACGGGAACGACCCACCGGCGGTTCTCCGCAAATCTGCTCGCTACGAGAGAAAGTCGACATGGAATGAGCAAGCCGGCCGATGTGGGTTAACCTACGAAGGACCCCGACCCTGATGCAGGAGATTGACCATGACCTTCCGTCCCATCATGCGCGCGCTGGTGCTGGCCGCGCTCGCACCACTCCTTCTCGTCGGCTGCGCCTCGACCGAGAAGCCGGAGGCGGGGGAACTGAACGCCGCTCTCGTCAAGCTCTACACCTCCGACGAGGCCAAGCTGGATCCGGTCATGGCGCAGAAGCTCGCCGACTGTGTGACCCCGAAGTTCCTCGAGCAGTTGGATGCCTCCACACTGAACGCGATCGTGGAGGGCAAGGACCGCGGCGGCAAGCAGGAGGACGAGGCCAAGATCGCCCAGATCAGCGAGAGTTGCACCGGCGCTCTCACCTGAGACCGGAACCGAAGCTGCCGAGCTGATCACTCGGCGACGATCAGCACCTTCACCTGTTCGCCGTCGGCCGCGGCCGCAAACGCCTGGGCGGCGTCCTCGATCCGATAGCGGGCGGTGATCAGGTCGTCCGGAGTGACCTTGCCTGCGGTGATGATGGCCGTCGCCTCGTCATAGTCCTCGCGCACGTACGTCGCACTGCCCTGGACTCGTACCTGCTGATCCTGGATGATCGGCAGCGGCAACTCCATCGGCGCCGTTGGCACGCCGACGACGACGACGGTGCCGCCCTTGAGGGCCATCTCGATCGCGCTGGCGACTGTGGCGGGGGCGGCAACGCAGTCGAACACCACGTCGGCGGACTCACCCAACAGCTCGCGCACCTCGGCAGCCACACCCGCACCGGGGCTGATCACGTGGTCAGCCCCCAATCGCGCGGCCCGCTCCCGCTTGGCGGGCAGCGGATCGGTCATCACGATCGTACGAGCACCCGCATGTCTGGCGGCGGCCAGCACGAGCAGCCCGATCGTGCCACAGCCGAGGATCGCCACCGTTGCCTCGGCGACCCCGGCCAGTCGGACCGCGTGGACAGGCGTGGCCAGGGGCTCGATGAGCGCGGCCTGGTCGTCGTCGAGCTCGTCGGGGATGGCGTACAGCCGATCCGTGGGCACACTGAACTCGTCGGCCATCCCGCCCTGGATGTGTCCACACCCGAAGAAGATCAAGCGTTCACACAGATTGGATCGACCTGTACGGCAGGGCTTGCAGTCGTCGAACGTGAGACTGGGGTTGATGGCGCGCTGCGCGGCGCAGGGCAGAGGTGGCTGGACGGTGACCCGGTCACCGGTGCGCCAGTCGGTGACGCCTGCGCCCACCTCGCTGATC
>JAKDKP010000066.1 GCA_030453285.1 Propionibacteriales bacterium | reverse complement strand
CGGTGGCCTCGTGCTTCAAGAGCCGGGAACTTATCAACCCATCGTGGCTCGCAGCAGGAGCATTCGCGAGCCCATCGCTCCCATCGCCTACGACCGTGTGAAACTCGTCTTCGTTCGGCACGGGTCGGCGATTCTCCTCAGCGAGTTCGGCGAGAAACCCGTCACCATCGGTGATGTAGTGCTGCTTGCGGCCAACACACTTTGCGGCAGCGAACCCGAAGGTTCGATCACCGTCACCACCGTCTACCTTGACCGGGACTACGTTATTGACCAGGTCTTCTGGCAGCACGCTGCGCTCCTGACTGACCGGTGGCAAGCGCGTGACTTTGCGGAAGAGTTGTACTCCACGTCAGCCCAGATACTGCGCCTCGGTGCGGATCGTGCCGGGGTGCTGATGCCATGGCTCGATGAGTTGGTCGCGCTCAGCCTCAACGGTCCTTCGCCAGCGCGGTTCTATCGCCTTCAAGCGCTGCTGTTCTCCGTGCTCGATGTCGTGACGCCTCATATCACGACGACCATGGCGCGTTATGGACCGGTACAAATACAACGCAGGTCCACGCGGTCACGTGTGCCGCGCTACCGCCACCTCGCACCACTGCGCACCGAGACCCGCACCGCGGCAGCCCTCTTGCGTGACGCCCCGGCCGAGCGGTGGACTCTGTCGGGGCTCGCTACTGCCGTGCACCTGTCACCATCACAACTCGGCCGCATCTTCGTCGAAGCCTATGGAAAAACGCCCATGAGCTACCTCGCGACCGTCCGGGCCGAGCAGTTGGCGCGGCTCCTACGCGACACTGACCTGCCAGTGGAAGCCGCGATGCAACAAGTCGGCTGGTACAGCCGAGGGCACGCGGCCCGCACGTTTCGCCAGGCCGTCGGCGTCACGCCCAGCCGCTACCGGCAACTCGTTCGCGCGCGCCGCGGCTTCACCGCTTGATCAATCAAGCCACCCTCATCGCGCGGTGTGCACCTGCCTTGCATGACGGTCTCGATGCGGGTGATGAGCGCCGGCGACGGCTTCAAGTACCTGCTTCGCAGCGTCGCTGCCGCTGACGGCGACCGTTCCCTCTCAACACCGTTGACGCGCTACTACGCCGAGGTCGGTACCCTGTACGCCTGTAGGTAGCGTCGCGAGCGGTGGCCGTGTCGTTCACCTCGTCGGTATGACGGTTTCGATGCGGGTCATGAGCGCCGGCGACGGCTATGAGTACCTGCTGCGCACGGTCGCTGCCGGCGATGGCAACCGCGATCTTTCGACCCCGCTGACGAGGTATTACACGGAGGAGGGAACCCCTCCCGGTTTCTGGATGGGGTCGGGGCTGCCGTACCTCGGCACCGGCGAGCTCGTCGCGGGCGGGCAGGTCTCCGAAGCGCAGCTCCAGCTCCTGGTCGGGATGGGCCGTGACCCGATCACCGGTGAGCCGTTGGGTGAGGCGTACCGGCAGTATGCGAGCGTGCAGGAACGTGTCGATAAGCGCGTCGCCGACCTCGACCTGGAACTTGGGCCGGTCTCTCGTGCCGAGCAGGTCGCGGCTATCGAGGCGGAGGAGGCTGAGCGCGGCACCCGACGTGCGGTCGCGGGCTACGATCTGACGTTCTCGGTGCCGAAGTCGCTGTCTGCGTTGTGGGGTGTTGCGGACGCGGGCACGCAATCGCTGATCGCGGACGCGCATCACCAGGCAGTTGCAGAGGTGGTTGCATTCCTCGAACGAGAGGTTGCGACCACCCGCGTCGGCGCCGCCGGCCCGGAGGGTGCGGTCGCCTTCGCCGATGTCGCCGGGGTCCTCGCAACGGCATTCGACCACTACGACTCACGCAGCGGCGATCCCCAGTTGCACACGCACGTCGTCGTGAGCAACAAGGTGCTGACGGTGCAGGACCAGAAGTGGCGGACGCTGGCCGGTCGGCCGGTCCATGCCTCGGTCGTCGCGCTGTCCGAGCTATACAACGCGACGTTGGCGGACCGGATCACCGGGACGTTCGGCATCGAGTGGGAGGCCAGGGAGCGCGGTCGGGATCGGAACCCGGCGTGGGAGCTCGCGCCGGTGCCGGAGGAGTTGGTGACGGAGTTCTCCTCGCGTACCCGGCAGATCGAACAGGAGAAGACCCGCCTGATCGACGCTTACAAGGCCAGGCATGGCCGCGAGCCGTCGGCGAGGACGGTGTTGAAGTTGCGGGCGCAGGCGACGCTTGCGACGCGGCCGGCGAAGCAGGTGCATTCGCTCGCGGACCTCACCGCGAACTGGCGGCACCGTGCCGGCACTCTGCTGGGCGAGGATGCGACCGGATGGGCGCGCACCATCACCGCGACCACGGACAAAACCGCCCTGTTGCGGGCGGATGACGTGCCGCTGGACACGATCGCTGACCTGGGCCGGTCGGTGGTCGAGGTGGTGGGTGAGAAGCGGTCGACGTGGCGGCGCTGGAATCTCCACGCGGAAGCGTCCCGGCAGCTCATGGGTGTCCGGTTCGCGTCGGCGGAGGATCGGGAGGCGATCACGGGGGTGGTGACCGATGCCGCTGAACAGGCCTCGCTGCGGCTCACGCCTCCGGAGCTGGTGTCGAGCCCGTTGCTGTTCCGCCGCGCGGACGGGTCGAGCCGGTTCCGCCACCCCGCCGCCGTCTTGTTCTCGACGGAGGAGTTGCTGGCCGCCGAAGACCGTCTCCTCGACCGCTCCCACACCATCACCGGCCCGACCGTGCCGCTTGCGACCGTCGAGAAGATCACCAGCAAGCCGGATCTGGAAGGGCGCCGCCTCGGGCCGGATCAGGCCGAAGCGCTCCAGCGGATCGCCGTCTCCGGCCGCGTTGTAGACGTGCTGGTCGGCCCGGCCGGTGCGGGCAAGACGACGGCAATGAACGCCCTGAAACGGGCCTGGGAGCAGCAGCACGGCCAGGGCTCTGTGGTTGGGCTCGCCCCGTCAGCGGCCGCGGCGCAGGTGCTTGGCGAGGAGTTGGGGGTCGAGGCTGAGAACACAGCCCGTTGGTGGCAGATGCACCTCGCCCACGGTGACACCTTCGCGAAGGATCAGCTCGTGATCCTCGATGAAGCCTCCCTCGCCGGCACCGGCTCCCTGGACCGCATCACCGGCCTCGCCGAACACGCCGGCGCGAAAGTGCTGCTCGTGGGCGACTGGTCGCAGTTGCAGGCGGTGGATGCGGGCGGGGCGTTCGGGATGCTCGTGCACGACCGCGACGACGCCCCCGAACTCACCGACGTGCACCGGTTCTCCCACCGCTGGGAGAAAGCCAACTCCCTGAATCTGCGACACGGCCGCACCACCGCGATCGACACCCTCATCGAACACGAACGAGTCCGGGGCGGTGAGCAGGATGTGATGGTCGACGCCGCCTACAGCGCTTGGCGACAAGATGTGCAGGCTGGGCGGGCGTCGATCCTGATCGCGGAGGCGCAGGAGACGGTGACCCAGCTCAACGAGCGTGCCCGCGCCGATCTCATCCTCGATGGCGCCATCACCCCCGGCCGCGAAGTCACTCTCCATGACGGGCTGAGCGCGTCAAAAGGTGATCGGGTCATCACCCGTGAGAACGACCGGCGGCTGCGGTCGAAGAACGGGAGATCGTGGGTGCGCAACGGCGACCGGTGGACGGTCACCGCCGTCAGCGAGGACGGGTCGATCACCGTCCGCCCCGAGAGCCGACGGTTCGGCGGCGCGATGGTGCTGCCCGCCTCGTATGTGGCGGAGCAGGTCGAGCTCGGGTAGCCGAGGTACTGCAAACGCACTCACCTGTGTTCGTGCGCGTGTGCGCACGTTCCAGTCTACCGACTACATGGGACGCGCGAGTCACAGGCCGAGGGGCGCGACCAACGGCGAGGCGGGGTTCTTTGCTCTATGTAGTGGTGTGTGTTCGTGCAGACGGGAGCGTCTTGACCGCGAGTTCGCTCGGGTCGGTGGCCAGTCGATACGATTGTTGGTCACCGCATGTGAGTAGCTCATGTGCGAAAAGCTGCACCGAGAACGAGGGGAGCATCCACAGAATGAGCGGCGTCGAGTTCTTCACCACCCCCGGTTATGGCGACCGCAATCGGGAACTGTTCCACTACTCGCAAGCTGTGAAGATCGGTGACCGGGTCGAGCTGGCAGGTCAGGGCGGCTGGAATGACGAGTGGGAGTTCCCCGGGACCCTGACCGAGGAGATCGACCAGGCGTTCGAGAACATCGAGCGCACCCTCGCCACTGCCGGTGCGGGCTGGGCGGATGTGGTCAACGTGCGCTCCTACCACGTCGACATCGATGCCGAGACGGTCGCCTACATGGCCTCGAAGCTGCGCCAGTACATGCCCGAGCAGCCACCGGTCTGGACCAACATCGGTGTCGCAGCGCTCGGTGACGAGAAGATGCGCGTCGAGATCGAGATCACCGCGATCATCCGCGACTGAGACATCGCACCGAGACCTGACGAGGAGAAGCGAACTACATGACCGAGAACGTGAACGATACCGAGGCCACGAGCACGCTGCGCCTGGTCTGGCCGCAGTGGCAAGGCGCGGGCCGCAACGGGGTCGCCGAGATGCTGTCGGAGTTCTCCCTGGATGAGGCCAGGTGCGGATACGCGTTCGGCTCGCGCGTGCTGCAGGCGATCCTGCCCGACCACGACGGCCCCACCGAAGTCGTGCCCGTCGCCGACAGCGAGAGCGACTCCACCGACGGCGTTGAATCCCGTCAGGAGGTCATCGACTCTCTGGCTGCCGCGCAGGAAGCTATCGCCCGGCACGAGGCCGATCGCATCCTCACCCTCGGTGGGGAATGCTCGGTGAGCGTGGCTCCGTTCGCCGCCCTCGCGAAGCAATATGGCGAGGATCTAGCCGTGGTCTGGATCGACTCGCATCCCGACACTGACACCAACGCCACCGGTTACGACGGTTACCACGCCATGGCTGTGAGCACGCTGCTCGGCCACGGTGACCCGGAGGTCACGAGTATGCTTCCGGCGACGGTGTCTGCCTCTCGGCTGGCCTTGGTCGGCTTGCACGACTGGGTCGAGGACGCGTACGAAAACGTCGGCTCGTGGGGTCTGCCCGTGTTCACGCCTGACGATCTGCGAGGCTCCAGCGCCAGGTTGTTGGAGTGGGTGGCGGGCACCGGGGCGACGAAACTTGCGATCCACCTCGATGTCGATGTCGTCGACAGTGACGAGGTCGCGCTCGGGCTGGGCATGGTTCCCGGTGGGCTTACCCGCGCAGACGTGCGGCGGATCGTCGCTGACCTCACCGCGGCCGCAGACGTGGTTGGCCTGACGGTCGCAGAGTTCATCCCACGCGACGTACTCGCCCTCCGCGGCTTGATCAACGGGATGCCGCTCCTGGGGAACTGACGACCCACAGGCTGGCCCGTGGCGTTCTACCTTTCGGGTAGCGGCACCGCGCCAACTATTGATGGGCGCGCTGTGCTCGGGCGAAGTCGCGCATTCTGGTGACGCCCTGTTCTCCGATCTGTTGGGTCAGTGCTTCGACAGTGACGGTGGCGAGAGAGTCGCGCCAGCGGTTCTCGGCTTCGACCATGGCGTGGTGGATACCGCAGGGGCCGGTCTCTCTGATGGCGTCGGCGTCGTCGGTGAAGATGCCGCGGCAGCGCACCTCCTCACATACGAACAGCGGGGCGTCGCCCTGCACGGTCTTGATGACGTCGAGCAGGGTCACAGTGCTCGCGGGTCTCGCGAGGAAGTAGCCGCCGCGGTTTCCCGCGGAGGATCGGATGATGCCGGCGCGCACGAGCTGCTGGAGCTGCTTGCTCAGGTAGGCGTCGGGGATATCGAACATCTCTGCCAGGGTGTGCTTGGCGAGCGGGCCGATGTCCTCGCAGGCGGAGAGCGCGACGAGGCAGTGGGCCATCCACTCGGTTCCGCGCGGCAGTTTCACACGTCGATCCTACTCAACGAAGACCCGCATTGTCCGGGTTGAGCAACGGTGCGAGCAGCAGCCCGCCCCTGCCGCGCAGATGATGCGGCAGGGGCGGAACGATCGTGGGTCACTCGCCTGGCACGAGCGTGAGGAGCCGTTCGACCAGGAACTTCATCGCTTCCAGGTTCTCGGACGGCACCGCGTCGGGCTGGGCTTTGGAGACGCTGGAGACACCGTAGGGGTTGCCGTTGAGCGGCATCGCCTGAGCCTCGCCTGCGGCTCCGGCGGGAACGATGATCGCGCCCCAGTGGTAGAGCACGTTGTTGAACGCGAGGATCGTGGACTCCTGTCCTCCGTGGTTGGAGGCGGTGGACACGAACGTCGACATGTACTTGTCTGCCAGGGCGCCGCGCTGGTGCAGTGGCAGGGTCTGGTCGAGGAAGTGCTTCATCGGCCCCGACATTGCCCCGTACCGGCCGGGCGTGCCCCACAGAACCGCATCGGCGGCTTCAAGGTCGCCGAGGGCTTTCCGATGCGCGGCGGCGGTAGCGTCTGGGTCGTCCAGTTCGGGAAGCCGGGTGGACAGGACGCCGTGTCCGAGCTGTTCGGCGTGGGTGTGCGCGGCCAGGGCCATCTGGTGCACGTTCCCCGTGCTGGAGTGGTAGATGATCGCGACGGTCTTCATCAGTGCTCGCCTCCTCGTCGGTTACAGGCTGGTGCCCATGGACACGTCGATGACCTGCCCGGTGATCGTCTGCGACGAAGACTGCGCAAGCAGGGCAACCGTCTCGGCTATGTCATCGGCCTCGGCGATCCTCCCCAGCGCCGACGACTCACGAGTGCCGGCCGCTGCTTCCTCGTTGCCGCGCAGCCAGCCGGCGTTGATGTCGGTGTCCACGACGCCGGGCGCGACGACGTTGACCGTGATGCCCCGCGACCCGAGGCTCGCGGCCATGTTGCGGGCGAGATATTCCAGGGCGATCTTGCTCATCCCGTACCCGGTCAATGCCGGGAACGCGTAGCGGGTGAGGGCAGATCCGGTGAAGACGACTTGCCCGCCAGGGCTCGTCATCTTGTCCGCCAGCCCTGCGGCGAGTGCATAGGGGGCGATGGTGTTGACCTGGAACAGGTCGCGCAGCGCCGACTCCGTCAGCTGGGTGAAGTCGCCAAACGGCGCGATCCCGGCGTTCAGGAACGCGAGATCGACCGTGCGGCCGTCGAGTGCCGCATCGAGTTGTGGCAGCAGGGCCTCGACCGCTCCGGGGTCGGAGAAGTCGGCCTGTACCGGGGTCACGGTCGTCTGGTGCTCGGCGGCGATCTCACGGATCGGACCCAGCTCGCTGTCATCGCCGCGATGCTGGGCGATCACGTCGAAGCCCAGCGACGCCAGCCGTCGGGCTGTGGCCTGCCCGATTCCTCGGCTGGCTCCGGTCACGAGTGCGGTTCGAGTAGCGGTCATCCTTGTTGCCTCCTGGGTCGATACGGGTACGCCCTACCAAACCTAGAGTATTTGGATACTGAATGTCCAAGTAGGATGGAAGGGTCGCCGACGCCGCGGCGCCGCCACCTGTGACGAGCACTTGTGGGATCGAGACCGTCGATGGTTGGCCGTATCGAGAGGAGAATCCGTGAACTACACCCCCCTGCTGGACACTCCACTGCCGATCGTGGCCGCTCCGATGGCTGGCGGGCCGACCACGCCCGCGCTCGTCACCGCAGTCGCTGGCGCGGGCGGGTTCGGGTTCCTCGCCGGCGGCTACCAGACCCGCGATGGACTCGCCGCACAGATCGCCGAGGTGCGCGAGCACACCGACCGCTTCGGGGTCAACCTGTTCGTGCCGAGCAAGAGCGATCTCGACCGTGACGCGTTCCGCCGCTACGCCGCCGAGGTGCAGGTCGAGGCCGACGCCTACGGCCTCGAACTCGATCCCGACCCGGTGTCCGATGACGACCATTGGGAGGACAAACTCGGCCTGCTGATCGATCATCCGGTTCCAGTCGTGTCGCTGACGTTCGCGCTGCCCGATCCTGCCGCGATCGCCGCGCTGCAGCGGGCGGGATCGCAGGTACTCGCGACCGTCACGACGCCAGGTGAAGCACTGGAAGCGCAGGCTGTTGGCGTGGATGGGCTGATCGTGCAAGGCCCGGCTGCTGGCGGGCACAGCGCCACCTACGATCCCGCGCGGAGCCTGGGCGAGGTTTCGACCGGAGCGCTCGTGCGCGATGTTCGCTCCACGATCCAGTTGCCCGTGATCGCTGCCGGTGGTGTGGATGGCCCGGCCACTGTCCGCGCACTCCTGGATGCGGGAGCCGAGGCGGTCACGGTCGGCACGCTGCTGCTGCGCACCGACGAGGCAGGAACATCGCCGACACATCGGGCCGCTCTCGCCAATCCGAGATTCACTGAGACTGTCATCACCCGCGCGTTCACCGGACGCCCGGCACGGGCACTGCGCAACGGCTTCACTAACCGGCACGACGACAGCGCACCTACTGCCTATCCAGCCGTACATCACCTGACCCGCGCCCTACGCCAAACAGCAGGCCGCGCAGGTGACGCCGATCGGCTTCACCTCTGCGCCCAACGGACACCCAGCCGACGTGATTTCCTGGCTGGCGGACACGCTGAGTACGACCACTGCTCAGCCCTCTGCCCACTCTCATGAGACAAGAAGCCAGCAGAAGTAACCGGTCAAGACGTGGCTACTTTGACGACCGCACGGGGTACTCCGTTCGATGTAGCACCGGGTCTATCGACGTGGCGGCCATCTGGT
>JAKDKP010000654.1 GCA_030453285.1 Propionibacteriales bacterium | reverse complement strand
TGCGGGTGTCCAGTTCGTCCATCATCATGTCGAGCCGATTCCGTACGGCGTCGAGCTGCGGCCGCAGCGCCTCGGCGTTGGCGGTGAGGATCTGGGTCCACAACTGCGGGTCGGATCCGGCGATCCGAGTGACGTCACGCAATCCTTGCCCGGCCAGGCGGAGATGGCTGGCCGGTACGTCGTTGAGGCGGTCGGCGGTCAGCACCGACATCAGGTGCGGCAGATGCGAGACCGCGGCAACAGCGGTGTCGTGCTCGGCCGGGCCCATCTCGACGACCACCGCACCGCAGTCGTCGGCCAGATCCCGGACGACCTGGACCGCCCGTGCCGTGGACGTCGGGTGCGGCGTGATCACCCAGGTCCGATCGAGGAACAATTCACCGTCGGCCGGGATGGGCCCCGACCGGTGGGAGCCGGCCATCGGATGCGAGCCGACGTACCGCTCCAGCCCAGGGACCGAGTCCAGGGAACGCAGCACCGCACCCTTGATCGATCCGACATCGGTGACCACCGCGCGGGGGTAGCGGTCGAGGGCGTCGGCCACGACGTCGGCCAACGCATCGGGCGGCACCGCGACAACCACGACCTCCACCTGCTGCGGGTCCGGTCGTTCCGCCGAACCCGCCCCCAGCCCGGCGGCGACCAGGGCATGGCTGGTCACCCGATCGATCACATGGACCCGTCGTCCGGCCTGGGTCAGCGCCATCCCGATCGAGGCTCCGACCAGACCGGCACCGATGACGAGGACCGGCCCGCTCACGACTCCCCCGGCGCGCTGGGCGCCTTGGTGGACGGGTCGTTCAGGCTGCCGGCGACCTCGTCGGGGCCGACGCGATGGAACTTGCGTGGCTGGGTGCGGGTGCGATCCAGCACCGCCACCTCCAGGGCGTCGTGGGTGATGTCGTCACCGTCAGCCCGGTTGCTGCTCAGTCCCTTGAGCGCCAAGGCGATCGCGTCGGTCAGGGACAACCCGTCGACCCAGCCCTCGCTCAGCACCGTACTGATCGAGTCAGCCTGACCACCCATTACCGCGAAGTGCTCCTCGTCGCCGACCGAGCCGTCGTAGGTGAGCCGATAGATCTGGTCGTCGACGGCATCCTGTCCGAGCTCGGCGACAACGATCTCGACCTCGTACGGCTTCTCGGCACCGGCGGAGAAGATTGTCCCCAGCAGTTGGGCGTACGCATTGGCCAGCCCGCGACCGGTGACGTCAGCCCGGTCGTAGCTGTAGCCGCGCATGTCCGCGTGCCGGATGCCGGCAATGCGGAGGTTCTCGAACTCGTTGTAGCGGCCCACCGCGGCAAACCCGATCCGGTCATAGATCTCGGAGACTTTGTGCAGGGCCTGGGACCGGTTCTCGGCGACGAAGCAGATGCCCTTGTCGTACCGCAGCACCACGACCGATCGCCCACGGGCAATGCCCTTGCGGGCAAAATCGGCACGATCCTTCATCTGCTGCTCGGGCGCGACGTACATCATGCTCATGATCGGACCACCTCCACATCCATGATCAACACACGATTCATGATCAACTCAGATTCCATGATCAACTCGTCTCATCGCAGTGGCGCTTCCGGGCCGTCGGGACGAAGCTGACGCCCGGCCATGATCTGTTCCATCATGGTGGCGATCTCGTCCTGGTCGAACTGATCAATGCCGTCGGCGCTGGCCTCCATCACCACCGGGAAGATGCGGCGTGTCATGTCGGGGCCGCCGGTGGCGGAGTCATCGTCGGCGGCGTCGTACAACGCCTGGACGACGGCCATCGCGGCCTGCTCGGCGGTCAGGTCGGGCCGGTACAGCTTCTTCAGCGATCCGCGGGCGAACACCGATCCGGAGCCGACCGAGTGGAAGGCGGTCTCCTCGTAGCGGCCGCCGGTGGCGTCATAGGAGAAGATGCGGCCCCGGTTGCTGGCGGTGTCCCAACCGGCGAACAGGGGCAGCACGGCCAGGCCCTGCATCGCCAGCGGCA
>JAKDKP010000065.1 GCA_030453285.1 Propionibacteriales bacterium | reverse complement strand
GAGTCCTGCACAGACCTCTCCCCGGCCGCCCCTCCTCGTTGACGGGCGGAGAGCAGATGCAAGAGGCAGATGAGGCCAGTGACCGCGAAGGCGACCGTGAGGACCACGTTGAGGGGAAAGGAGATCATGTCGTCACTGTAACTCTACATTTCGTAGAGACGCTAGTTGGATCCATCAGGATGGGCAGCACACCTGGAACGTCGACGAACACGTCGAGATCCTCGGTCCGGCGCAGCCCGGGCGCCACGTGATCGGCAGCAACTGACCTGCGCCCTTGAGTGTGAAGCGCATTCCGCCGTTAGGCCACCGACGTCACGAGGGGCAGATGTAGTCGCCACCCTGAGAAGATGCTCTGATTGGTCCGGATGCCGAGTACTGTTCTCTCATGCGCCGATCCCTCTGGCTGACCGCTTGCCCCGAACCTCGGTGCTGGATCCACTGATGGCGAAGCTCAAGGGTGTGCTGAAAAAGGTCGGCAACGACTGGTGGCAGCTACCGCGGTTGCGACGCCTGGAGCTGAAATCTGGAAAGTCGAAAGGCATCTACAATACGCCGGCGCTCAGGCGTGAGCGAGTTCGCGCGCGGATACGGACCCCACAAGAAGCGGATCAGGCAAGGAGGGCGTTCGAGAAGAGTGGAGGACCAAGAGACAAATTCTCGATGATGGCCAAAGAGAAGGCAAGCATCACCGAACTGCAGGCCATGGGCATGACCGACGAGCAAGCAGTATTGTTCAAGCGCACTGGTAAGTACCCAACTGACTTTCAAGTACATCATCGAGTACCCATCAAGGCAGGCGGTTCCAACGATATGGACAATCTTGTGCTGATCAAGAACGATCCCGACCACAAACTGATCACGGCGCAACAGCAGAGCATCCTCAGAAGGTATCCCAGTGGGACATTCACTGACGTGGAGTTGCCAAAGACACCACAGGGCACGACAACCTGGCCGCAGTCAGGACAAGGAGCCTACATGCGATGAGCATAGACCTAGAAGGGGAGTGGATGATGTCAGAAGCATTCAGAGATGTATTATCCCGAACACGCGACGGATACCATCAATTCGGGTACGGCCCGCCGCCGGCGGCATCAGAGGTGGACATCGAGGAAGCGAGAGTTTGGTTCACTGACCGCTTTGGTGAGGCAATTCCCCAAGAACTAGTCGACTTTTGGCGCATAAGTTCTGGAGTCGCAGTGTCCGGGGTAAACCTCTGGGCACCAAAAGACTGGAGAGACCAGTACTACACTCAAGGCGTGATTGACACAAATGAGCTGTATGGACTGGAAGATGACTTCGACGACGGGTCTGGCACCAGATGCCTCATTGGCCAGCGGGACAGTACGGTCCACTACCTGTACAACCTGGTGAGCCGTAAGTGGGAAGTGGTCGACCAGTTTTCGATGATTGATGTGTTCGAGAGCTATGATTCGCTGGCACAGTTGGGGGCTCACTGTCTCGGCGAGGGCCTTGCTCAGGAAGAGAGGGTCCGGAAGGCATCCATGGAAGGCGATATTGATGTCTGAGTTCACGGGCGCCTTCAACGAACTCGGAGAGAGCCTGCGCGCCATGCGCGAAGCTCCGCCGCCCGGCATGCTGGATGTACGAAGCGAGCTGTCCGACGATGAGAACCACGTGGATGTGACTGTCGCGTCAGGCAGGCTCGAGGCGCTGAGCATCGATTCTCGCTGGGTGGCTACTACGCACCCGACTGCGGTGTCGGGCACGATCATTTCGACGATCAACAAAGCCTTGGACGCGAACCAGGAGGAAATCATGCGCCGTTTGTCCGGCGACTCCCCCACTTTTGCACAGTTGGAGAAGCTCGTGGAACATACGAGTTCGGATCTCACAGCTGCCTTTGAACAGAGCCTTCACAGGATGAGTGCGAAGTGAAGTTCGACGGGACGTCATGGAAGAAGGCGGCTGCCGAATTTGCTCAAACCGCCGAGAGCGTCAGTGCCGATACCGAGGCGAAGATGCCCGGTTTCAAGGACTTGGCACTGGCGGGTCTCAATGGTGGCCGTACGACGTTGGTCGATGATGCGATCGCCTCCATCGTCCCAGGCTCGATTGACGCCGTCTGGGAGGTGTTGCGCCAAATAGTTGACGGCCTCAACGACGAAGCCAGCGCTATGTACGCCACTGGTGACTACTACATTGATGTCGAGGCAAGCAATGAACAGAACGCCAATAAAGTTGAGGAGTCCCTCGGGCAGACTCCGTTCAACCAGTGAATCCGCTGAAAGGGTAACCGATGGGAATGCAACTACCCGATGGACTGAGGATCGCACTTTCGGTCGTAGGCTATGAGTGGCCAGCCACGGATGAGGACGTACTGCGTACTTGGGCCGATGACTGGCAGTCATTGGCTGCGGGCCTTGGGGAAAATGGGCTGATGCTGAGTGACTCGGTGACGTCGGTCATGGATCGCAATGAAGGACCCGGATTGAAGGCGTTTGTAAGCTTTACGAATGCACCCGATGGCACTCGCGCAAGCATGACCAAAGCAGCGAAAGGGTGTATGCAGTTTGCTGGGGCGTATCGACTTCTCGCGGATATTGTCGTAGCTCTCAAATGGGTGATCATCGGCCAACTGACTATTCTTGCAACGGCGATCGCAGCTGCGATATTTAGCGGCGGAGCTGCATCGGCCGGTGTGTTTGTTGCACGCGAGGCAGCCAAGCGTGCCATCGACTTTGCGATCGGTGAGGCCGTTACCGCGGTGATCAGTGAGTAATGTTTGGAGCAATGCCACGGAACATCTGGGGATGACAGATTTCGCCGGACGCGTGTGTCAACTTCGATCCTTGGGTGCCCGGGCACGGGGATCCAGTGATGCCGGATCGCTGATTCAGGCAGGTCTACGGTGGTGGAGCTAAGGAGATTCGAACTCCTGACCTTCTCGATGCGAACGAGACGCGCTACCAACTGCGCCATAGCCCCTTGCGAGGGCCAACGATAGCACCTGCCAGCGGACCACCCCAACCGCGAAGACCGTCCCCCTCACCACTCTGGCTCAGCACTTCGGACCGGCCACGACTGCACCTGATCAGCAAGTCACCGCCCTCCCACCCGCTGACGCCAGCACGCCGAGGGCACCACTCCAGCACCTTGTCGCTCGTCCCGTGTCGTCAACGGGGGCTTCTCAGCGACAGCGGTGGCGCTGACAGCCGCGGGTGTCACTGAGAAGCCCTTCTTACGCAGCCGTGGATATCGGGTCACGAAGTCAGGGGGCTGATTGGGGTTGTCGCGCGACCGGCACAGCGGGCGGTCCCGCGGGACCGCTACTCCCCGACAGCGCGGGGACGTTCCTCGTACGAGGAGTCGCGACTGGTACTGGCTCCGACCGGGCCGTCGGCGGTGACGGGCAGATCAGGGCTGGTGCGACGACCGGAACTGGTGACTTCGGGGCTGGACAGGTCGATGGTCCGTACGGTTCGGGGAGCCAGCGGCTTGGAGACGTAGGTCGGCATCGTGATCGGAAGTGGGTCCCACAGACCACCGGTGTGACGAGCGACCGGCGCCGTCAGATCGATGCGGACCGATGCCTCGTCGGCCTCCTGGACGGCCTGCCGGGAGAGATAGACCGTCGCCTCGTCGGAGGCGTTCATGATCGAGTCGAACCGGGCCGCCAGGCTTTTCCGCATGGCCTTCACACTGAACCGGGCCGCCACGACGAATCCGGCGAGCAGCGCCCCGGGGACCGCCACGAGCCACCACGGTGTGATCGAGGCCGCGCACAGGCCGACAACAATCGACAGCACGATCATCAGACCGATCAGCACCCGACGTCGCCGGCTGGCTGCCAGAGCTTCCAAACGCTTGATGTCGCGTACGGCGGCGCGACGAGTCAGTGGTGTGGAGACCTCGATCTCGGGCAACGTGGCACCGTCATGATCAACAAGGGGAGCGGTCCCCCGGGCGATGACGCGCATCGAGTCGGCAAAGCGGTCGACCTCACCCGTCGCGCCGGACTCGTTGTCGCGATTGCGCAGGTAGGCCGGCACGAGGTAGGCGAGCCACGCCACCGCGATGGCTGCAAAAATGATCCCCGTCCACATGTGGGCCACCGTACGGGCTGTGGCCGGTGTGACTGATGATCTTGCTCGGTGTGTTTGGGAATGTTCTTCATGATCAGGTGCGTGGGCGGGGTGTCGATGGTTTCGACACACTTCGCTCGTTCCTCGCGAAGCTGCTCAACCAAGGTAGACAGAGGGACGCCGCTCCTCGCGAAGCTACCCAACCAGCGAAGGGGAGATGCTCAGGAGCCTGTGGACTCCCAGCGGGCGACGAGGCCATCGGGGACCTCGTCGGAGTTCAGGGCAAAGATCAGATGGTCGCGCCAGTCGCCGTCGATGTGCAGGTACGCGGGGCGCAGGCCCTCGGGGCGGAAGCCGAGCTTCTCGACTACGCGCAGGCTCTTGGTGTTCTCCGGGCGGATGGCGATCTCCATCCGGTGCAGGCCGAGCGTGGTGAAGCAGTGATCGGTCGCCAGGGCCACAGCCAGCGGGATGATGCCGCGCCCGGCCAGGCGTTCATCGATCCAATAGCCGATCTGGGCCGAGGACATCGAGCCGGCGACGATGCTGCTCACGGTCAACTGGCCTCCCAGACGAGAGCCGTCGCCGTCATCCCAGCAGACGGCCCACGGCAGCATCCGGCCTTCGCGGGCCTGATGGTCCAGTACGCGGATCAGGCCACCGAACGTTCCGGGTCCAAGCGGGGAACCCGGCGGAAGGGTGGCCTCCCACGGTCCCAACCAGGCCCGGTTCGCCTCGCGCACCTCGGTCCAGGCCTTGCGGTCGCGGCGCCCCAACGCCCGCAGGGTCAGGCCTCGATGATTCAGGGGCACCGGCCAGGTGAAATCGGCCGCGCCCCACTGGCGTCCCATCAGTGGTCACCGCCGGCGAGTTGGGCAAGCGCGTGCGGCAGCACCGGCGCCAGCACTGCCATGCCGTCGCGGACGCCACCGGTCGACCCGGGCAGATTGATCACCAACGTGCGTCCGGCGACGCCACACACGCCGCGGCTCAGCACCGCGGTCGGCACGCCGTGCGCGACCCCGTACGCGGCAATCTGGTTGGCCAACTGCGGCAACTCGACGTCCAGCAACTCCGCCGTCAGCTCGGGGGTGCGGTCGGTCGGATTGATCCCGGTCCCGCCAGTGGTGATCACCACGTCGGCATCGGCGATGGCCGCAGCCAACGCCGTACGAACTGGCTCTCCGTCGGCCACCACCACCGGATCGGCAACCCGCAGTCCCAGGTCACGCAACCCGGCAACGATGATCGGCCCCGAACGGTCCTCGTACTCCCCCACCGCGGCCCGGGTGGACACCGTCACCACCACCCCACGTGCCGCGGCAGAGCTCATGATCGACTCCAGTCGCCGCTGCGCCCGCCCGACTTGGCCAGCACCCGGACGTCGGTGATGGTGGCGGTCTTGTCGATCGCCTTGATCATGTCGATCATGGTCAGGCCGGCGACCGTGACCGCGGTGAGAGCCTCCATTTCGACCCCGGTCCGCCCCGTCGTACGGACGGTGGCGGCGATGTGCACACCGGCCTCGGTGACCTTCAGGTCGACCTCGACACCGGTGATCGGCAGCGGGTGGCACAACGGGATCAGATCTGGTGTCCGTTTGGCTCCAGTGATCCCGGCGATTCGTGCCACGGCCAGGGCGTCACCCTTGGGCACCGATCCGCCACGCAACGCCGCCACACACTCCGCCGACAACAGCACCGTCGCTTCGGCCGTGGCTCGTCGTACGGTGACGTCCTTGTCAGAAACGTCGACCATCCGTGCCTCACCGGCATCATTGAGGTGGGTGAACCGTGGCTCGGTCACGTCGAAATCAGTCCTCGGTCAGCAACCAGACCGGCACCAGTGACCCGGCGGACACCTGGTCGGTCTCCTCGTCGAGGATCACCAATGCGTTGGAGCGGGCAAGGTCGCCGATCAGGTGCGAACCGTGTCCGCCGACCAGTTCGACGGTGCGCTGGCCTTCGTCGTCGGTGGTCACCCAACCGCGCGCGAATTGACGCTTGCCCGCCACCGACTCGATGTCAGCGACGGTGGTCGCCGCCTGGGCGGTTCGTACGTACGGCGGATTGCCCATCAGCTTGCGGATCACGGGACGGACGAACGCTTCGAAGGAGACGAAGGACGAGACCGGGTTGCCCGGCAGCATGATCATCGGCGTCCGGTCTTCGCCGATCAGCCCGAACCCCTGCGGTTTGCCCGGCTGCATCGCGACCTTGCAGAAGTCGGTCAAACCCAGATCAGGCAGAACGGCCTTGACCACGTCATGGTCGCCCTCGCTGACGCCACCAGAGGTGATGATCAGGTCGGCGCGGATCAGCTGATCGTTGATCACCTGCTTGACGACCTCGGGATCGTCGGAGACCAGCCCGACGCGGAACACCTGCGCACCGGTCTCCTTGGCCGCCGCGGCCAGCATGTACGAGTTGGAGTCATAGATCTGGTCGGGGCGACTCAGCCCGGTGCCGGGTTCGACGAGTTCGGAGCCGGTGGCGATCACCACGACCCGTGGTCGCGGACGCACCATCACCTTGTCGAGACCGATCGCAGCGAGCAGCCCGATCGAACGGGCCTGCAGTTGATCACCGTCGGAGAAGATTTTGGTGCCGGCCTGGAGGTCCTCACCCTGCCGACGAATGTGCTGCCCTTCGTCCGCCTCGGCATAGATCAGTACGTCGTCGGTGCCCCGATCGGTGTCCTCGTACGGGATCACCGCGTCGGCACCAGGCGGTACGGGTGCGCCGGTCATGATCTTCATCGCCGTCCCCGGCGACAGCGGGTGCACCGCGGACTGACCGGCGGCGACCTCCCCGACCACGGCCAGCACGACCGGATCCTCGTCGTCGGCCCCGGCAAGGTCGGCGGCCTGGACGGCGTACCCGTCCATCGCGGAGTTGTCGAAGCCGGGCAGGTCGACCGCGCTCACCACGTCGTCGCACAGACTCAGGTCGAGTGCGTCAAGGATCTGCTGGCCGAACGGCGGCAGCTCCTCGACCAGAGAGAGCAGGTAGTCGCGGTGGTCCTCCATCGCGCGCAGCCCGTCGGGTCCGTCGGCCGGTGGTTCGGGGAGGGTCGGCGAAGGGGTTTCGTCGACGATCGGCTCCTCGATCGTCTTCTTGCGTCGTGAAAACAGGGCCATGTGCCTACCCTAAAGGCATGCCCGGAACCGATCCCGTTGCCACGCAGGGCGATGGCACCCCCACTGCACACCGTGTCAGGGCGATCCTGCGCGCCAAACAGATCCTGCGTGAGGCCGTTGCGGAGAGTCGCAGCTTGTCCTCGTCGGCGTCACGGGAGGCCGCCGACACCTCGCGGACCGAGCGCGCCCAGACCTTCGTTGGTGAGCTCGCCCGCCCCGGGCTGACCGTCAGCGCCTACCTGTCGACCGACGACGAGCCGGGCACCCTGGAGTTGGTGACATGGCTGCACAGTCTCGGCGTCACCGTCCTGCTGCCCGTGGTCGGCTCCGACGAGGTCACCCTGCCGGTCGATGATTCCGGACGGGCCGCACCGCACTGGGCGGCCTACTCCGGCCCGGAGACCCTGCAGACCGGGACGTACGGGATCCTCCAGCCTGAGGGCGAGGTGTTGCCGCCCGAGGCGATCAACGAGGCCCACATGATCATCTGCCCTGGTCTGGCCGCCAGCACCGACGGTAGCCGGCTCGGTCGCGGCGGTGCCTGGTACGACCGCGCCTTCGGTTTTGCCTCCGACACCGCCGCCCGGGTGTGTCTGCTCAACGACAACGAGGTGATCAGTTCCGTACCGACCGAGTCGTCCGATCGTGGCATCGACGTGATCATCACCGAGGCCCGGACCATCGTGTGCGGGCTGCCCGATTCCGGCACCGCATCCGAGGAGTTGGCATGAGTGAGGAGTCGGCATGAACTCGGGGATACCCGCGCTGGAGCTGTACGCGATCGACACCCTGTTGTCTGGTGAGGAGCGGGCCGTCCGCGACAGCGTCACCGCCTGGGCCGCAGATCATGTCCGGCCGCACCTGAGCGGGTGGTTCGCCGCCGGTGCTCCCCCGGTGCGAGAACTGGCCGGGGAACTCGGTCGCCTCGGAGTGCTGGGCATGCATCTCGACGGGTACGGCTGTGCGGGGGCGGGTGCGGTCGAGTACGGGATGGCCTGCTTTGCCTTGGAGTCGGTCGATTCGGGCCTGCGCAGCCTGATGTCGGTGCAGGGGTCGCTGGCCATGTTCGCGATCCACCACTTCGGTTCCGAAGATCAGAAGCAGCAGTGGCTGCCCGGGATGGCCGCGGGCAAGACGATCGGCTGCTTCGGGCTCACCGAGGCCGAGTTCGGGTCCAACCCGGCCGGAATGCTCACCCGCGCCCGCCGCGACGGCACTGATTGGGTCCTCGACGGCTCCAAGACGTGGATCACCAACGGCACCGTCGCCGACGTGGCGATCATCTGGGCCCGCACCGTCGACGACGGAACTGATGAGGGCGGTCGCGTACGAGGCTTCATCGTGCCGACCGACAGCGCCGGCTTCACCGCCGGCGAGATCACCGACAAGTTGTCCCTGCGCGCATCGGCGACCGCGGGTCTCTCGTTGAGCGGGGTCCGGGTGCCGGCCGAGGCGATGCTGCCCGATGCCGTC
>JAKDKP010000653.1 GCA_030453285.1 Propionibacteriales bacterium | reverse complement strand
CGAGGACGACTACCCGGCCTTCTGCATCAAAGCCGCGTTGGCCGTCGTGGCCGACCAAGCCGCGGGCGTGGACGCGCTCGGGATTGTGCTGGGCGGATCCGGTAACGGCGAACAGATCGCCGCGAACAAGGTCAAGGGTGTGCGCGCGGCCTTGGCGTGGAATATGGACACGGCAAAACTGGCTCGCGAACACAACGACGCCAACCTGGTTGCGTTGGGCGGGCGCCAGCACACCGTTGAAGAGGCGACTGAACTTATCGAGGCATTTCTGACGGAACCCTTCAGCGATGCCGCGCGCCACGTGCGCCGTATTGGAAAAATTGCCACCTACGAAGCCACCGGCGAGATTGCCGAGTAACTTTTCCCTACCAAGCCATTCCGAATTACGCCCCACCCCTTTCCGGATCGGCTAAATGCCATACGGATTTCGAGAAATGCCCTGACAAGTTGGTAGGGCCCATGGACGAGTAACAACGTAGGAGTCAGCATGCCCACCGCTACACCCGAGATCTACGCCAAGATGATCGACGCGGCGAAGGCGGATGGCTACGCCTTCCCCGCCGTGAACGTGACGTCCTCGCAGACGCTGAATGCCGCGATCCGCGGCTTCGCGGAAGCCGAGTCCGACGGCATCATCCAGGTCTCGACCGGCGGCGCAGCCTACTGGTCCGGATCCTCGATCAAGAACATGGTGATCGGCTCGCTGGGCTTCGCCGCCTTCGCGAAGCAGGTGGCCAGGAGCTACGGCGTGAACATCGCCTTGCACACCGACCACTGCCCGGCCGACAAGCTCGACGACTTCGTGCTGCCGCTGCTGGAGGCCTCCGAGGCCGAGGTGAAGGCCGGCCGCGACCCGATCTTCAACTCCCACATGTGGGACGGTTCCGCCGAGACGCTCGAGGAGAACCTGCGGATCGCCGCAGAGCTGCTGCCGCGTTCCGCGGCGGCCAAGCAGATCCTCGAAGTGGAGATCGGCACCGTCGGCGGTGAAGAGGACGGCGTGGAGAACGCCATCAACGACAAGCTCTACACCACCGTCGAAGACGCCCTGGCGACCATCGAGGCACTTGGTGCCGGGGAGAACGGCCGCTACATCACGGCGCTGACCTTCGGCAACGTGCACGGCGTCTACAAGCCGGGCGGGGTGAATCTGCGTCCGGAAATCCTGAAGGAGATCCAGGCCGAAGTCGGCACGAAGCTGGGCAAGGACAAGCCCTTCGACCTGGTCTTCCATGGCGGCTCCGGATCCTCCGAGCAGGAGATCGCCGACGCGGTCTCCTACGGCGTGATCAAGATGAACATCGACACCGACACCCAGTACGCGTTCACGCGCCCGGTGGCCGGGCACATGCTCGCCAACTACGACGGCGTGTTGAAGATCGACGGCGAGGTCGGGAACAAGAAGACCTATGACCCCCGTGTCTGGGGCGCTGCCGCGGAGACCGGCATGTCGGCCCGAATCGTTGAAGCCGCCCAGCGCCTGGGCTCGGCAGGAAAGAGCCTGAAGTAGCCATGAGCGATGAACTCGGACGAAATCTCCTGGGAATCCCGGCCACCCTGCTCTCCGCAGAGGTGCAGGTCGACGCACGCCTGGAGGCAGGCGACGAGCCGGTAGACGTGGTGGCGCAGTACCCCGCCTCGTCGCTGGCGTGGTCGTTGCTCGCCGACGAAGCGTACGACGACGGCCGCACGGTCGAGTCCTACGCCTACGCCCGGGTCGGGTACCACCGGGGCCTCGATGCGCTGCGCCACGCCGGTTGGCGCGGGCAGGGCCCAGTCCCGTACTCGCACGAGCCGAACCGCGGTTTCCTGCGCTCGCTGTTTGCCCTGCAACGCGCGGCCGCGGCGATCGGCGAGCAGAGTGAGGTCGACCGGATCGGAAAGTTCCTCGACGAGTCCGATCCGACCGCCGCCGGGCAGATTTCGGGGAGGTAGTAGCCCGCGACCGGTGTGCTGATCGCAGCGGGGGCCGTGGCGA
>JAKDKP010000064.1 GCA_030453285.1 Propionibacteriales bacterium | reverse complement strand
GAGGCTCATTCTTCGTGCTCCTGCGGAGGCTCATTCTTCGTGCTCCTGCGGAGGCTCATTCTTCGTGCTCCTGCGGAGGCAACGCCTTCACGATTTCGTGGTCGGCGTCGATCGGGCCCATCTTGGCCGCACCGCCGGGCGAGCCGAGCTCGTCGAAGAAGTGCACGTTGGCGTCGTAGAACTGCTTCTGGTCCTCGGGAACGTCGTCCTCGTAGTAGATCGCGTCCACCGGGCACACCGGCTCGCACGCGCCGCAGTCGACGCACTCGTCGGGGTGGATGTACAGCATCCGGTTGCCCTCATAGATGCAGTCGACCGGACACTCCTCCACGCAGGCGAGATCCTTGAGATCAACACAGGGCTGCGCGATGACGTACGTCACGATGTACTCCTTGGTCCGATGTCCTGCGGGACGACTGGTCCTCGCGGGCCCAGTATCTCGCGCCCGATGGCCTCGAACCAAGGGGGTCCACGCCCGGTCCGGTCATCGTGAGGTTGATCACTTCACCGAACCGCTCATCAGCCCGGAGATGAACCAGCGTCCCAGCACCACGTACACGATCAAGGTGGGCAGGGAGGCGACCAGCACGCCGGCCATGATGGAGGCGTAGTTGGGATTCTGGCCACCGGCGAGTTCGTTCAGCACGTACGTGACCGGCCCGTTCTGGGCGTTGGTCAGGAACAACGCGAACAGGAAGTCGTTCCACGCCGAGGTGAACTGCCAGATCAGGGTCACCACGAAGCCGGGGATCGAGACCGGGAAGATGATCGACGCGTACGTGCGCAGCATTCCGGCCCCGTCGACCTTGGCCGCCTCGAGGATTTCGACCGGCACCGCGGTGGCGTAGTAGTTGCGGAAGATCAACGTACAGATCGGGATGCCATACACGGTGTGCACCAAGATCAACCGAGGGATGCCGTCCAGCCAGGGCAGGAAGGCCTGTGCGTCCAACAGCATGCCCTGCAGCGGGATCATCACCGCTTGGTACGGGATGAACATGCCGAACAGGAACAGCGTGAACACCACGTTCGATCCGGGGAACTTCCACCGGGCGAAGACGAACCCGTTCAGCGAGCCGAGGATCGACGACAACACCGCGGCACAGACCGCCAGGATCAGCGACCGGTACAGCGAGGGCGACAGCCGCCCCCAGGCTTCGGCCCAGCCGGCCGTGGAGATCTCCACCGGCAGCCGCCAGGCCTGATCAGCGCTGATCGCCGACGCCGGCTTCAGGCTGGTCACCAGCAGGACGTACAGCGGCATCAGCACGATGATCGCGAAGATGATCAACAGCGTGTAACGCAGGCCGGCACGGACAGTGAATCGACGCGGGCGGCCACCGTCCCCGGCAGGTGCCGGAACGGCCTGGTCGACAGGAGCGGCGGTCGCGGTGCTCATCAGCCGTCCCTCTGTTCAGTGCGGTGGGTATGGACAAGGTACGGAACGACGAGGATCGCAACGATCACCAGAATGATCACTGCGTTCGTGGCGGCGGCAACCGGATCCCCCTGCGGGAACAACTGGATCCACATCAACGTGGCCGGCACCTCCGCCTGGTACGAGTTCGGTCCGGCAATCGCATAGATCAGGTCGAACATCTTCATCGACATGTGCCCGACGATGATCAACGCCGACAGGGCCACCGGTGAGAGCTGGGGGAACAACACGTGACGGTAGAGCTGGAACTCGGTGGCACCGTCCACCCGAGCGGCCTCCCGTTGGTCGGCCGAGATGCCGCGGAAGCCAGCCAGGAAGAGCGCCATCACGTACCCCGACAACTGCCAGATCGCCGGAATCGCCATCGCCGCCATCGACATCCGACTGTTGGCCGACCACCAGTCGCTCTGCAGGCCCGGCACGCCGAGCTGGACGAACAACTGGTTCAGCCCGACGGCCTGGTCGTCTCGCGCCGGGGAGAGCAGCCAGCGCCACACCACACCTGCGGCGATGAAGGAGACCGCCATCGGGAACAGGTAGATCGACCGGAAGATGCCCTCGGCAAAGACACCGCGCTCCAGCAGGATCGCCCAGAGCAGACCGAAGATCATCGTGCCGACGATGAACACCACGGTCAGCACGAGCAGGTTCCACAGGGCGTGCTGATACCGATCCGAACCCAGCAGCGCGGTGTAGTTCGCGATGCCCCCGGGGTTGGTGATCTTGTCGGTGACGAAGTCCTGGGTCCGCAGCAGGGAGGTGTTGATCGTCTGGCCGATCAGGCCATAGACGAAGACGCCGATCAGGATGATCGACGGCAGTACCAGCAGCAGCCCCGGAAGCCAGGTCCTGATCTTGCGCATGACTGTCGAAATCCCGGCCGCCGTCTCAGCCGCGGTTCTTCTCGGCGGCCGCCGTCAGGTCCTTGATGAGAGCGGCCGCGTCCTTCCCTCCGTAGAACTTCGACACCGCGGTGGTGATGTCGCTGAGCCACGCCTGATTGACGGCGGCACCGTGCGCGATCGAGGAGGCGATCTTGTCCGACTTGAACGACTCCATCGCTTTCTGCTGGTACGCCGGGAACTCGTCAGCGGGGACGTCGATCCGAGCCGGAATCGATCCCTTGGCCAGGCTGAACGCCTTCTGGCCTGCGGCTCCACCGACCAGCGTCAGCCAGTCCTTGGCGCCGCCGGGGTTCTTCGCACCCTTGGGCAGGGTGAACGAGTCGGCCAGGAAGTCGAAGGTGCCGTCGGTGCCGGGGACGGGGAACCAGCCCCAGTCCTTGCCCTCCTCCTTCTTCTTGTCGGCGAACTGGGCCACCGCCCAGTCCCCCATCACGTTGTAGGCGGCCTTGCCGTCGATCACCATGTCGGTGGCGACCGGCCAGTCGTCACCGTCGGAGGCCTTGTTGGCGTACGAGAGGAGCTTGCCGAAGTTGTCGACGGCCTTGGTCACCTCTGGGCCGTCCCAGGTCGTTTCGCCGGAGAACAGTCCGGTGTAGGCCTCGGTGCCGAGGTCGGACAGCAGGACGGTCTCCAGCAACTGGACCTGGGTCCAGGATCCGCTCACCGCCAGCGGAGTCGCGACCCCGGCACTGCGCAACTTGTCCATGTCGGCGATCCACGCGGCGATGTTGGCCGGGGTGTCGGTGATCTTCGCCTTGGCCAACAGTTGGGTGTTGGTCCACACCACGTTGGCCCGGTGGATGTTGGACGGCACCGAATAGATGGACTCCTTGACCGTCAGCTTCGACAGCAGGCTCTCGGGGAAGACGCCGGTGCCACCGAGTGCGTCGATGATGTCGTTGACCGCGACGATCTGGCCCTTGCTGATGTAGTCGAGCAACTCCGCTCCGGCGTGGCCCTGGAAGGAATCCGGCGGATTGTTGTTGGCCAGGTCGGCGGCCAGCTTCGCCTTGGCGTTGCTGCCGGCTCCACCGGCGACGGCCAGGTTCACGAAGGTGTCGTTGGGGAACTCGGACTTGAACACCCCTTGCAGTGCCTCGAGGCCGAGCTTCTCCGAACCGTCGGCCCACCAGGTGAAGACGCCGACGTCGCCGCCTGCGCCGCCGGGCTTCGAACTCGCGTTCTGCTCGTCCGAGGAGCCAGCGCCCGGATCACCGGTGGTCTGGGTGCCGGAGCTGCAGGCGCTGAGTCCGGCGACCACGGCGGCAGCCCCGAGGGAGATGAAGAGTGAGCGGCGATCCATGACGCCTCCAGAGTCGTGAGCGGACCAGGGCGCATAGGTGCCGCCCTCTATTCTGTGTACGTTAGCCCTCGGCCATCACCGCGGGCAGACTGGCACTCCGGCGTTGCTCAAATGTGACGGACGTGGGCTCGGAGGTGTCGACAAGGAGGCCCCGATGGGCGAGGGAACGCGGCGGTTGGACGCCACCGACGTCGGCCGACGCGTCGTCGTACGGCATCGCCTGACTGACGGCCGGGCCACCGATGTGCTGGGTGATCTGATCTCCTTCGATCCCACCCACCTGGTCGTACGGGATCGTCACGGCACCAACCACCGGATCGAGCAGCTGTTGATCATCGCCGCCAAACCCGTTCCGCCCGCGCCGCCGCGTCGCTGAGCTGACTGTCGCCATCCCGCTCCGTCCACGGCCGAGCGGCGCGACCGCCGACCCACTGACCTCCGGCACCTAGTTCATCCAGCGGTATGAATTGATCTTCGTCCGTCAAGCAGCCGGAACGCGTTCGCGCAGCCAAATGGTCAGAGCCTCGGCAACGACGGTTGGTCGCTCCAGGGCGATCAGGTGTGCGGTGTCCGGCACGGTCTGGAGGTTGGCGGTACGGCACTGCTCGGCCAGGGTCCGTGCCATCTCCTGCATGCCCACGGTGTCCTGGTCACCGATCATGATGTTGATCGGGCAGGTCAACTGATCGAGGCGATCCGCTGCCGGTTCATGATCAACGAAGTCAGGGGTATCGCGCTGCTGCCCATGGTTCTGCTCTGACATGGCACGCACCAGGTGGCGAATTCGTTCGCGCCGTGGCTCGGCGGTCCGGGTCGGACCGTCGACCCATAGGGCGCGCTCCCCCCCGCTCAACGCGGGGACGTCCCACTGGTGCGGGTGTCGTACGCCACGTTGCAGGACGAGGCGTCCACGAGGTCGAGCATGTCCGACGAAATCCGCAGGTCGGCGATTCCAGCGTGCATCCAGACGGCGGCTCGACGATATTGATCACCACCGACGACGGCGTTGAGGACGCCAGAGCCACCTGGATCTTGCGTGGGGCCATCCGCACTGATCTTGCCCCGTCCTGACTCGCTGGCCGAATGTTTCGGTCATGCCTGCCGAGGCGATCGTGACCGTCAACGACAGCGGATGTCGTCGCCGGCGCTGTAGCGCCAGGTGTAGTCCTCACGCTTCACCTGCTTGCCGTTGACCTTGATGATTCGGTAGTACTTGGCGGTGAAGCCTTGGATGGGCCCCTGCGGTACGCAGTTGGGTCCGGACATGTAACGGGTGGTGCCGGAGTAGAAGTTCGACTTCACGGGGGTGGCGGTCTCCACCTTGAAGTACTTGGTCGACCAGATCTTGACCGTGATCGCCCCCTTCTTGCCCGGCGAGGAAGGGGCCACCGAGGCGGTGAGCACGACACCGTACGGAGAGTTGTTCTTGAACTTCACGTCGATTGACGGGTAGTACACGGTGGCTTCGCGTCCGGCTGGGTAGCGGTCGAAGTACAGCGTGTGCGGCTGGTGCTCGACGATCTCGAGGCCGGAGAAGAAGGCGGCGTTGTACACCGTCGTCGCGCTCTGCGAGATCCCGCCGGCCAGGCCCTGCTGGAGCACGCCACCCTCGATGAAGCTGCCGTCCACGAACCCCTGGGACCTGCTGCGGGGGCCGATCTCGCCGTTCAGGCTGAAGGTCTCCCCCGGCGCCAGGAAGGTGTTGTTCATCAGGCGGGCCGCGACCGTCAGATTGATCGTGCGGTAGTTCGATCCGGCCGCATGCGGGAAGGCGGAAGTGAAGCTGGAAATGACTTCCTTCACCCCGGACTTCTTCGCCTGCTCGGTGGTGTACTTGGCCTTGACCTTCTTGGCGTTGATCTCGACCTGACGATCCTTACCGGACTTGGTGAGGTTCTCGGTCACCGCCTTCACCGCGGTGTCGGCATCGATCTGCCACCCATCCTTGGCGGGGATGACCTTGGCCTTGCCACCCGAGATCTCCACCCGGGCGTCGACCGGCTCTTCGATGTCCACTGATTCGATGTCGGGCTTGATGCCCTTGGCCAGCTGCTTGGGGTCCTGCTTGGCGACCACCTTGCCGTCCTCGACCACGAACGAGTACGACTTGCCGATGGTCTGCGGCCCCACCGAGAAGCTGCCCTCGTTCTTGACCGACACCTTCACCGGCCCAGAGACAGCCTTCTCCGCGAACGCCTTCGCCTCGGCGATGTCCTCGTCGCTGATCTCGGCGTCGGTCTTGCCGGTGGCGGCCTGTACGGCGGTGGAGTTGAGATAGGCGCCACGGACCAGGTCGGCCGTCGCGGCGCGGTCGAGCGTGAAGGCCTGCTTGGACTTGGTGGTCTTGACCTTGCCCTTCTCGATCTTGATCGTGGCATCGGTGGCGGCTCGATCGGTCTTCTCGGCGATCTTTGCCACCGCGGCGTCCAACCTGGCGCGATCCTCGGTGATCTCCAGTCCCCGATCCTGACCACCGGTGAGGATGCGAAGGATGTGCCGCGGATCAGCACTGCGGCCGGCCCCGGACTGATCAACGGTGGCCGCGACATCGACACCCAGGCCAGCTTCGGCGGGGTCGACGGTGTAGTCCTTGCCGTCGACGGTGACCGTGATCGACTCCTTGGCGGACTGGCCAACCTCGGCCTCGACCTTGTCGATGGCTTCGCTGCGCGTCAGGCCCCCGATCGGGACACCGGCAATGGCGGCATTCCGAGGAAGCTTGTCGCTGGCAGCGAAGTAGCCGAAAGCGTAGAAACCAATGACGACCAACGCGAGTCCGCCCAGGACGAGCCCGACGATCTTGCCGGCCCGCCCTCGAGACGCAGTGTCGGGGCGCGTCGTACTCCTCACAACGGGTTCCTCACAGTGTCGGGTTGCCACCGGGCTCAGGATTCGGTGCCCTCGGGCGCTGCATAACTTCCCCGATGATAGGCCAAGGGGCCGCTCGTCACCGATTTCACGCCCGTGGCGACGACCTCTCCCACCACGATGGAGTGATCTCCGGCCTCGTGCACCTGCTGCGTACGCGCTTCAAGCCACGCGTTCGCCTCGCTCAGCACCGGCGCGCCGGTGGCGCCGAGGAAGGTGGGCACCTGGTCGAACTGGGTGATCAGATCCCGACCGGACGTGGCGAAGTGCCGCGCCACCGCACTCTGCTCGGCCGACAGCATCGAGACCGCCCACACTCCCGAGGCGATCACCGCCGTATGGAACGAGGCCCGGTGCGCCACGCACACCAGCACCAATGGTGGACTCAACGACACCGAGGTGACCGCATTGGCGGTCATGGCGTGAGGAACGGTCAGCCCCGTCGTGGTGACCACGGTGACTCCGGTCAGGAATTCGGCCATCGTCCGGCGCAGACGGTCGGGGGTCACCCATTCCTCCCGCTCCGAGACCCCACCTGGTCCAGGCGCTGAGCCCCGCCTCGCGGTCACTGCAGATCGATCCCGGCGTACAGGTCGTGCACCATGCCGCCGGTGGGGAATGGCACGCCCTGTGCCTGAATGTAGTGCTCGATGCCCCACAGCTCGTCGCCAGTCATCGCTTTCCAGAAGGTGTCGTCGAAGTTGACCTGGGTGGCGTGGGCCCGCAACGCGGCCACCTTGGCGTCCAGGTGGGCGCTGCCGTCCACCACCACGTCGATGAGGTCGTCGGGGGTGACCATCGGGGGCAACGGGCCGTCAGGATCCATCCCACCGAAGAAGTCGTCGTTGCCGGCGGCCCGAGCCCGGCGGATTCCTTCACGCATCGTGCTCTCGGCCCAGGTGGACCACAGGATGCGCGGCACCTGCCACGCCGGGCCGTGTTCGGGGCGGTACGCGCGAGCCGCCGCGAGCTGCGCGCCGTACATCGCGACCCGGTGCGCCTGGATGTGGTCGGGATGGCCGTACCCACCGAACTGGTTGTACGTGATGATCACGTGCGGTCGCCGTTCCCGGATCACCGGCACCAACTCGTCGGCCGCCACCAGCAGGTCGGTCCGCCAGAAGCAGTCCTCGGGGGCGGATTCGGCCGGGATCACCTTGCCGTCGTCATCGGTGGCCATTCCGGAATCCCGGAATCGTCCGTCCCCACCGAGGCGCAGATGGTCGGTCACCCCGAGCTCGGCCATGGCCGCCTCCAGCTCGATCAGCCGGTGCGGCCCGAGCCCGTCCTGATCGGTTGAGGCGAGATGGGCGAGGTCGGGCACCAGCACCTCTCCCTCCTCACCGAGGGTGCAGGTGACCAGGGTGACCTGGTTGCCGCGGACGGCCAGTTCGCGGGCGGCGGCCAGCCCGAGGACGCCGGCGCCGATGACCAGGACGCTCGAGGTCTGCGTGTTCTCCATGTCCTTGTACGCAACCGGCTTCGTCGCCCCGGGTCAAGCGCCCTGCGAGGGAAGCCCACCCCTGATGGAGAATCACATGCGATCAAATACAAACAGTCACATAACCAACTGTTCACAGTTCTGATTGTGCCCGGTAGAGTCACGGCAGCAGGAAATTTACCTCTCCGACATCTCCCAACCCAGGAAACGAGCACCTCATGCCCACCCACCTCATCATCATGGGTGTCAGCGCCAGCGGGAAGACCACTGTCGCAGAACTCATCGACGCACACACCGGCGTGCCCTACGCCGAGGCCGACGAGTTCCACCCGGCCGCCAACAAGGAGAAGATGGCGTCCGGCGAACCCCTCACCGACGACGACCGGTGGCCCTGGCTGCACGAACTGCGCGACTGGATGACCGCGCAGGCCACTGCGGGTCACTCGACCATCGTGACCTGCTCGGCATTGAAGAAGAGTTACCGGGACGTGCTGCGTGAGGCCGAGGGTGAGAAGCACTTCGTCCTGCTCGACGCACCGCAGGAGCTCCTGGCCGAACGGATGGCCGCCCGCAAGGGGCACTTCATGCCCGTCTCACTGCTGCGCTCCCAGCTCGACACCCTCGAGCCGCTGACCAGCGACGAGGACGGCTGGACGGTGGACGCAACCGCCACGCCGGAGGAGATCGCCCGGGAGGTGCTCGAACTGGTCGGCAACTTCGGTG
>JAKDKP010000652.1 GCA_030453285.1 Propionibacteriales bacterium | reverse complement strand
GCCGGGGCGGTCGAGCCGAACACGATCACCGCGTCCCATCGGCGTTGCCAGGTGCGGTCGTCCCGCTTCCCGCGGTACTCGAAGGCGACGGCGCGGACGACCAGGGCGACCAGGATCACCAGCAGGGGCAGATAGAACCCGCTGAACAAGGTGGCGTACCACTCGGGGAAGGCGGCGAACATGGCCCCACCGGCCACCAGCAGCCACACCTCGTTGCCGTCCCAGACCGGGCCGATCGTGTTGATCATGACCCGGCGTTCCTTCTCGTTCTTCGACAGCACCGGCAGCAGCATGCCGACGCCGAAGTCGAACCCCTCCAGGACGAAGTAGCCGACGAACAGGACCGCCACCAGGGCGAACCAGACGATCTGCAGGGTGGTGAATTCCATGATCAGTTCCTCAGTCCTTCAATGGCGCGGGTTCGGGGTCACGGGGTGCCCGGGCTCAGTAGGCGAAGGAGAGCGGAGTCTCCTCGTCCTCGTCGTCGGTGGCGGGGGTTGGGGTGACGTCGGGCAGCCCTTTGACGATGTAGCGCAGCAGCAGCTTCACCTCGACGACCGCCAGCACCGCATAGATGACGGTGAAGGTGATCAGGGAGGTGGCCACCTCGCCAACCGTTGTGCCGGGCGAAACCCCCGAGGCGGTGCCGAGCAGGCCGAACACCACCCAGGGTTGACGCCCCATCTCGGTGAAGATCCAGCCGAACGAGTTCGCCAACAGGGGCAGGAAAGGCAGCACGACGAACATCAGGCGCACCCAGGGTGCCGTGGGCAGTCGGTCCCTGCGGGTCAACCAGAGGGTCAGCATCCCGACCGCCATGGCCGCGACCCCCATCCCGATCATCAGCCGGAATCCCCAGTAGGTGACCGGAATGTTGGGGGTGTACGTCCCCGGGCCGTACGTCTTCTCGTACGCCGCCTGGATGTCGCGGATGCCCTCCACTCGCCCGTTCGGGTCGCCGGTCGCCATGAAGCTCAGCACGTACGGCACCTTGATCGAGAACAGCTCGCGGCTGCCGTCGAGGGAACCGATGGTGAAGACCGAGAAGGAGGCCGGCTGTGCGGTGTCGTACAGAGCCTCGGCGGCAGCCATCTTCATGGGTTGCACCTCGGTCATCACGCGCGCCTGCAGGTCGCCGGAGATGACCACGCCGAGACCGGACACGAGCATCACGATGGCGCCGAACCGGAGCGCCCACCGGTGCGTGCCGCGATCATCGGTGGTCGGGGTCTTCCTCTGCAGGGCGTCCGGGCCGTCCTCGTGCGCGTCGCCGTCGGCGGCGGCCGGGGAATGGGCTGCAGCCGCGAGATCGGCACGGCCGATCCGCCACAGGTGCCATCCCGAGATGGCGACGATCAGGGCACCGGCCACCATGTAGCAGGCGAGGATCTGGTGCGGGAAGGTGACCGTGGCGACGGGGTTGGTCAGCACGGCGCCGAAGTCGGTGAGTTCGGCGCGGTTCTTCGCCTCGTTGAAGGTGTAGCCCACCGGGTTCTGCATCCAGGAGTTGGCGGCCAGGATGAAGTACGCGCTGAGCACGGTGCCGAAGGAGGCCAGCCAGATGCAGGCCAGGTGGATGCGCTTGGGCAGTCGATCCCAGCCAAAGATCCACAGCCCGAGGAAGGTGGATTCGAGGAAGAACGCCAGCAGGCCCTCCAGGGCCAGCGGGGCACCGAAGATGTCGCCGACGAAACGGGAGAAGTCCGACCAGTTCATGCCGAACTGGAACTCCTGGACGATGCCGGTGGCGACGCCGATCGCAAAGTTGATCAAGAAGAGCTTGCCGTAGAACTTGGTGAGCTTGAGGTAGCGCTCGTTGCCGGTACGCACCCACATGGTCTGCAGGGCCGCCACCAGCCCGGACATCCCGATCGTGATCGGTACGAAGAAGAAGTGGTACACCGTCACGATGCCGAACTGCCAGCGGGCCAAGGATTCAGCGGTCATGGATCTGACGCTACTACGATGGGTCGTACTACACA
>JAKDKP010000651.1 GCA_030453285.1 Propionibacteriales bacterium | reverse complement strand
GTGATGCCGACCGCCTGGCACAAGACGTGGTGCGGATGCTGTTCATCACCCAGAACGAAGGCGATCTGCTCGGAGAAGAACGCGATCCAGTCCCGATCGGGAGAGATGGCCACGCCGAGTCCGTAGCACCTCATGAAGGCGGTCAGGTACTGGTGGTCCTGGCCGACGTAGTGGGCCACGGCCGCCGCTGGTGCGCTGCCGTCCCGCAGTCCCGCGAGGTACGGGTGGCGCCAGAACGCCTCGAACAGGTCGTCGTGCCGGGCACGCAGTTGTGCGGTGAAGCTGCCGGGGTCCTGAGCGCCGGAGTGGGTGTTCTGCTGGTCGGGCGTGGTGTCCGGTTGCTCGGGCATGGTGGTCTCCGGCGAGCACAAGGGGCACCCGAGGGCACGCACCACAGTCCCTCCGCTCGCATGATCGAGTTCAGGTGTCGTCGGTCGGTCGACCGATGTCCGGGTCCGGGCGGTGGCCCATCTCAGCCGTTGTCCGTCGTTGGTGGACAGACGCCGGCTCCCCGCGTGATGTGCCGTCAGCCTAGCCCGTCGGTGCGACGGGTTCACCGCCGCGGGTGATGGCCCGGAGCAGCCAGTCCCGCGACGGTTGGAGTCGGCGGCTGGTGGCGAACTCCATCATCGTGCGGGCGCCCAGATGCGCGGCCTGGGTCGTCGGCAGGCGTCGGGCCTGCCAGCCCAGCAGCGAACCCCCACGATTCAGCGTGCGACCGAGGCTGACCGCGTCGAGGATGGCGTCACAGGCGCCCCGGCCGAGATTCGGCAAGGTGGCATGGGCCGCGTCACCGACCACCACATACCGGCCGCGGACGTACCGGGTCATCGGCGGTGCGAGCCAGAGCCGCGTGGCCAGGGTGTTCGCTCCGGGCGTCGCCAGCAGATGACCGATCACCGGTGCGGCTCCGGCGAAGACGTCGGACGCCTCGGCCAGCACTGCTGCCACTTCGAGCGGTTCGGGGCCGAGACGGCTGCGGTGACTGGTGAACCAGTACGTCCGATCCGGTGCCAGTGGTGTGATCCCGAACAGCCTGCCGGGTCCCCAGTACTCGCCGACCTCTCGCGGGTCCGGTGCACCGGGTACGACGGCCCGCAGCGCCACCCAGGGAGTGGCCCGACGCCGGACCGCGGCCGGCGAAACGAGCCCGCGGACCTGGCTGCGGACCCCGTCGGCGCCCACCACCAGTTCGCCATCCAGCCCGGCGGGATCGGCGATCAGAGCCTCCTCGTGGCGCACCGAGGACGGCACCGCGGCAGCCAGGGCCGACATCAGTGCCGGACGGTCCATCAGCGTCAACGGTGGTGCCGGGGCCTCGATCAGCCGTCGACCGTCGAGAGTCTGCAGGGCGGCACCGGAGACCGCGGCGGGGGCGGGGGTCGCCACCCCGATCCGGGCGAGGGCGCGTCGGGCCGAGGGCCAGACTCCCAGGGCGGCCCCGCCGGAGACTCTGTCGGGTTGGGCCTCGTGGACCACCACCTCGAAGCGGCGTGGGTCGAGGGTGGCGGCCAGGGTCAGTCCGGCAACACCGCCACCGATCACGGCGACCCGCTGACGCTGCCCCCTCACGGCCGGCCGGCCGGGGAGGACGCCACGGTGCCGGTGGCAGACGAACGGTGCAGGGTGTCGAGTCGTCGGGCCGCCTCGGTGAGCGTGGCCTCGGTCTTGCAGAAGGTGAAGCGGACCAGGGTCTCGACGCCTCGCGGGTCGGCATAGAAGGCCTGGCTGGGGATGGCAACCAGCCCGCACCGCCGGGGCAGATCCAGGCAGAAGGCCGTCGAGTCGGTCTCTCCGATGCTGGCGATGTCGCCGGTGAGGAAGTACGTCCCTTCCGACGGCTGGACCTCGATTCCGGCACTCTGCAGGCCCGCCAGGAGTTGATCACGCCGGGTCTGGAGATCGGCGCCGATTTCTACCAGCCGTTCTCGCGGCAACCGCAGGCCGGCGGCAATCCCGTACTGCAAGGGGCCGCCGTTGGTGAACGTCAT
>JAKDKP010000650.1 GCA_030453285.1 Propionibacteriales bacterium | reverse complement strand
GATCGCGGGCAGCGGCGGGCATCAGCTTGGAGTCCTTCAGCCCGGTGATCCGGCGGCTGTCGGACAGGATCACCGCGCCGGCGACCAGTGGCCCGGCACAGGCGCCACGTCCGGCCTCATCGGCTCCGGCGACCGGAGCGAAGCCGGCCCTGGCCAGCGCTCGTTCATACCCGTAGAGGCCGCTGTTGCGGCGCACCACGATCCGCCCCTGCTGCTCCGACATCGACACCTTCCTCCGGTTCAGCAGAGCACGCCCTCGGGCTCGATCTTGGGCTTGTCCGGTGCGGGTAGCGCAGGGGCAGGCACCGAGCCGAAGGTGTCGGGACGCGTCATGCCGCCGAAGCGGTCGAAGGGATAGATCTTGGCGAACGCGACACCCACGACCTTGTCGGTGGGCACGAAGGCGTTGTCGCCCTTGGTTCCGTCGACGTCCAGGTCGGCCAGGTGACACCGGGAGTCCGCACTGGCGTTGCGGTGGTCACCCATCACGAAGATGCGTCCCTTGGGCACCGTCACCTCGAACTGGACGTCGCTGGGACTGACGGTGCCGTCCTCGGGTGTGCTGTACAGGTAGGACCCCTCTTCGAGGGGCTGACCGTTGACCATCATGCGCCCGACGGTGTCGCAGCAGACGACCTGATCACCCTCGACGCCGATCACTCGCTTGATCAGGAACTGATCACTGGTGTTGGGGGCCAGACCGACGAATTCCAGGACCTGCCGGGCCGGTGAGGGGCGTTGGCTCTCGTCGGGGGCCGGCAACCAGCCGCCCGGATCCTCGAACACGACCACGTCACCGCGTTGGAAGCCGGAGACCTTCTGCACCGCCACCCGATCATCGATCTGCAGGGTGTTCTCCATCGACCCCGACGGGATCTCGAACGGCTGGAAGACGAAGGTTCGCAGCAGGGTCGACACGATCAGACCCAGCACGATGATCAACAGCAGTTCGCGTACGTAGCCGAAGAAGCGTTGGCCACCGGTTGGCGGATCGCGATGCACCTCGGTCGACCCCTCGTCGTCCTCGGTCGATGCGTTGTCGGCTTTCCTTCGGCTCAGCATCGCCCCTGGCGCTCCTGCCTCCATCACGGGTGGTCGCGGGCGGGGTTCCGTCCGGTCAGGATCCCGCCATGAACGGCTGCGGATCAGATCAGTGCCCAGTGTGCCAAAGCTCCACAACGAACACGGCGCGACACGTCGTCCTCGTCGACGGGGTCCGCCTCGCGACGACGGCTCGACCTCTCACCGCGAGCGCAGGGCGGGATCAGTTGTCCCGCTTCTCCTTGATCTTGGCCGCCTTGCCGCGCAGATCGCGCAGGTAGTACAGCTTGGCGCGCCGCACGTCGCCGCGACGATCGACCTCGATCTTGTCGATGATCGGGCTGTGCACGGGGAAGGTCCGCTCGACGCCGACACCGAAGCTGACCTTGCGGACGATGAACGTCTCCTGCAGACCGCCACCGCTGCGGGCGATCACCACACCGGCGAAGACCTGGACGCGGGCCCGGTTGCCCTCGACCACCTTCACGTGCACCTTGACCGAGTCGCCGGGACGAAACGCCGGTACGTCGTCGCGCAGGGAGGTGGAGTCCAGTGCCTGGATGAGCTTGCTCATGTCATGTTCCTCGCCGGTGCCACGGGTCACCTGGTGGTGTCTGGTCTGATGGATCCCGATCCTCGCGAACGATCCCCCAGTGGCAGGAGTCGCGAACGGACGGGCAACAGCGAGCAAGTTTGCCACATCCGTACGTCGGGGGAGAAATCGTGCCCCCTCAGGGGCCGGTCAGTCCCGATCGCCCTTGCTGATCGCGCCGTACAGGTCGCGGTTCAACCGCGAGATGGTCTCCAGCGGGATGCCCTTGGGGCAGACGGCCGTGCACTCACCGATGTTGGTGCAGTTGCCGAAGCCCTCCTCGTCGTGCGCGGCAACCATGCCCAGCACCCGCGACTGGCGTTCGGGCTGGCCCTGCGGGAGCAACCCGAGGTGGGTCACCT
>JAKDKP010000649.1 GCA_030453285.1 Propionibacteriales bacterium | reverse complement strand
ACTCGCCTTGTTGATCATCAAGGCCGACCTCGTTCTCGACCCGTTCGGCGGCCGCCAGCAGGTCGGCCTCGTCGACGTCCTCGTGGCCGGGCATCCGCAGGGCGTGATCGCGCTGCACCTCCAACTCGGAGGCGAACTGCAACAGAGTCGGCACGCTCGGCACGAACACCGAAGCGGTTTCACCCCTCGTACGAGCGCGGACGAATCGCCCGACGGCCTGGGCGAAGAAGAGCGGGGTCGCGGTCGAGGGGGCGTACACCCCGACCGCGAGCCGGGGCACGTCCACGCCCTCGGACACCATCCGTACCGCCACCATCCAGCGCTCGTCACTGTCGGTGAACGCGCCGATCCGTTTGCTCGCCCCCGGGTCGTCGGACAGCACCAGCACCGGCTTGCGACCGGTGATCTGCCGCAGCACCTCGGCGTACGCGCGCGCCTTGGTCTGATCGGTCGCGATCACCAGCCCGGCGGCGTCCGGGACGTGGTTGCGCACTTCCGACAGCCTGGTGTCGGCGGCCTTCAACACCGCGGGAATCCAAGCACCGTGAGGATCCAGGGCGGTCCGCAGGGCCTGGCCCTGCAGATCCTTGGTCATCGGGCCACCCAGCCGAGCAGCAATCTCGTCACCTGCCCGGGTCCGCCAGTGCAGGTCGCCCGAGTACGCCATGAACAACACGGGCCGGACGATCCCGTCAGCCAGGGCCTCCCCGTAGCCGTAGGTGTAGTCGGCCGCCGACTTCAGGATCCCCTTGCCGACCGGCTCGTACCGGACGAACGGAATCGGGAAGCTGTCGGACCGGAACGGCGTCCCCGTCAGCGCCAACCGACGCTTCGCCGGCTCGAACGCTTCCCGCACCGCCTCGCCCCAACTCCGGGCGTCACCGGCGTGATGGATCTCGTCAAGAATCACCAGGGTGCGGAACTGCTCGGTCCGGATCCGCAACGCCAACGGATTCGCCGCCACCCCGGCGTACGTCAACGCCTGCCCCTGATAGTCCGTGCTGGTCCGGCCCTGCCGGGTGCCGAAATGGGGGTCGATCGAGATGTTCACCCGACCCGCCGCCTCGGCCCACTGGGTCTTGAGGTGCTCGGTCGGCGCCACGATCGTGATCTTGTCGATGATCCGTCGCTGCAAGAGATCGGCAGCCACGGTCAGCGCAAAAGAGGTCTTGCCCGCACCCGGAGTAGCCACGGCCAGGAAGTCCCGGGGCTCGGTCTGCCGGTACTGATCGAGGGCGGCCTGCTGCCAGGCACGGAGGTGCTTGACGGTGCCCCAGGCGGCGCGTCCGGGAAAGGCCGGCGACAGGCCGCGGGCTGCCAGATCTGGGGTACCACTCACTGACCTCATGCTAATGCCAAACACCGACGAAGCTGGTGCCGCCGACACGCGGAGTGAGCCGGTACGCTGACGTCGTGTTTCCCCGCCCCCTGCGCCCGTCGTCCGGCGGCCGACCTGGTCGTACGGTCGTGGTCGGTCTGCTGACGCTCGGAGTCCTGCTGGTGAGCGGCTGCACGGGCGGGGACGAACCAACCTCGACCAGCGAGGGCATGTTTGCCGAGAACAAGGCGGGTACGGCCGTGCAGGACCTGGTCGGCCGGGCCGGCAGCGGCCGAGTGAGCGATGTCACCATCACCAACGACGAGGTGCGACTGACCACCGACCAGGGTGCGGTCTTCATCCAGCCGAGCCAGGGCGAGGTCTACACCACGCGCGCCGCCGGTGAGGCCGATGCGCCGACCTTCGACGCCACCGCCTGGGATCTGGCCGCACTCGGTGATCAACTTCGGGCCAAGACGCCGCCGACCTGCCCGGGCGCCGCCGTCGGACGGCTACGCCCATTGGTGGTGGACCGGCCGGTGCTCGAACTGAGTTGTCCCGACCCGAACCAACGTCCGGTGTGGTTGGAGCCCGACGGCAGCGAACTGCCCGATCTCGACCTGACCGAGCCGACCGACCTGGCCGCCGCCGGCCCGGCCGGGACCGCCGTGGACCAGC
>JAKDKP010000648.1 GCA_030453285.1 Propionibacteriales bacterium | reverse complement strand
GTCGCGGTGTCGCTGGTGAGTGAGAGCAGAACGCGATTGCACGTCAATCTCGACATGATTGCCGCCGATGCAGCCAGCTTCAGGGTCCTCATGGCCGATCTCGCTACCTACTATCACGACCCGGACTCCGTACTGCCGAGCCTGACGTACAGCTTCCCTCAGTATCTTGCCGACCGCCGTCAGGCGGAACAGTCCGAGACTCACACGCGGGAGTATGCCGAGGCTCGCGACTGGTGGCAGGCACGGTTGCCCACACTGCCTGGTGCTCCTGACCTGCCGCGTCTGAGGCAGACACCCGGGCGGACGCCGACGCGCGTGCAGCGGCTGCACCACTGGTTGAACCCGGTTGAACGCGAACGGTTGGAACATATCGCGCGAAAGCATGGCGTGACGCCGGCAATGGCATTGGCGACCGCCTTTGTCGAGGCCATTGGCGGGTGGGCCACCGATCCGCAGTTCCTGCTCAACCTGCCCCTTTTCGACCGTGCAGATTTACACGCCCAGGTGCCACAGTTGGTCGGAGATTTCAGCAGCTCAGTGCTGTTGGCCGCAGATGTCACGGACCGTATGCCGTTTGCCGAAAGAGCTGTTCGTCTACAACAGGAGTTGCGAGCGGCGATCGATCACCGCGCCTATCCCGGCGTCGAAGTGCTGCGCGATCTGTCCCGCCTCGCCGGAGGAGAACGAGTCTTGGCACCCGTCGTGTACACGAGTGCGCTCAACCTGGGAGAACTGTTCGCACCGAACGTGCGGGAGGTCTTCGGTGATCCGGTCTGGCTCGTTTCACAGGGGCCGCAGGTATGGCTCGACGCGCAGGCCACGGAACTCGATGGTGGCTACCTGGTGAACTGGGACGTCCGTGAGGGCTTCTTCGCCCCCGGCGTGGCTGAGTCGATGTTCGGTGCGTACCGGGATGTGCTGTCCCAGCTCGTCGCAGACGACGCCGCCTGGCAACGCCCCATTGACGACCTACGGCCCCCTGCGCAGGCAGCCCGACATTCCGCTGTCAACGAAACCGGCGCACCGCAACGGGCCAACATCCTGCACGAGCCCTTCTTCCGGGTGGCCGCCGAGTGTCCTGACGCGACTGCGCTTGCATGGGAGACCGCCGAGGGGCCAGCCTCCCTCAGCTATGGCGGTCTGTGTGAGCAGGCCCTGCGTGTGGCCGGTGCTTTGGACGCCTCCGGGATCAGTGCCGGCGACCTGGTCGCAGTGAGCCTGCCGAAGGGTCCAGCACAAGTGGCAGCCGTTCTCGGTGTGCTCGCGGCCGGCGGCGCCTATGTACCGATCGGCGTCGATGAGCCGCCTGCCCGACAGACGGCGATATACCGCGCCACTCCGATGGTAGCCGTCATTACCGACGCCAACGCCCATCTTCCAGAGGATCTGCCCGGTAGCCCGGCCATCGTACGAATCGCTGATGCTCTGGAAGCCACCCCGCTGTCGGCAGCCCGTCGTTCTGATCCCGATGGGCCAGCCTATGTGCTGTTCACCTCCGGTTCTACAGGCACTCCGAAGGGAGTGGAGATCACCCATCGTGGGGCAAGCAACACCATCGAGGATCTCAATGACCGGTATGAGGTCGGCCCCACCGATGCTGTGCTTGCCGTGTCCGCGTTGAAATTCGACCTGTCTGTCGTCGACATCTTCGGATTGCTCAGCGTCGGTGGAACCGTCGTCCTCCCAGATGAGGCCCGCCGCGCCGACCCTGATGCGTGGATGCAGCTGATGACCGACACGCCGATCACCGTCTGGAACACCGTGCCCGTGCTCCTCGATATGCTGCTCACGGTCGCCGAGTCGTCCCCGCCCGCCGCCCGACTGGTCGCCAGCTTGCGGCTAGTGATGTTGGGTGGTGACTGGGTGGCGTTGGATCTTCCGCGCCGACTGGCGCGTTTGGCCCCCGGCTGTCGGTGCGTTGTGCTCGGAGGGGCGACCGAAGCATCGATCCAGTCTGTGCTCTTCGACGTCAACGACATCGATCCTTTGTGGCGGTCGAT
>JAKDKP010000647.1 GCA_030453285.1 Propionibacteriales bacterium | reverse complement strand
CAGCGGTGGCGAGCCTCAACAGCGTGCTCATCAGAAGTACCCCTCCTTCTTGCGGTCCTCCATGGCGGCTTCGGTGACCCGGTCGTCGGCACGGGTGGCACCACGTTCGGTGATCGTGGTGGCGGCCACCTCGGTCACGACGGCCTCCGCGTCGACGGCATCCGAGGCGACGGCCCCGGTGCACGACATGTCGCCGACCGTCCGGTAGCGGACCATCTGGGTGTGCACGGCCTCGTCTTCGCGGGCCGGCAGATAGGGATTGCGCCCCAGCAGCATCCCGTCCCGCTCGAAGACCTCGCGCTCGTGGGCGTAGTAGAGGCTCGGCAGATCGATCTGCTCGCGCGCGATGTAGCGCCACACGTCCAGTTCGGTCCAGTTGCTGAGCGGGAAGGCTCGCACGTGTTCGCCGGGGCGGTGTCGCGGGTTGTACAGGTTCCACAGCTCGGGTCGCTGGTTGCGGGGGTCCCATTGGCCGAATTCGTCGCGCAGGCTGACCACCCGCTCTTTGGCGCGGGCCTTCTCCTCGTCGCGACGCCCGCCGCCGTACACGGCGTCGAAGCGGTTGGACTGGATCGCGTCCAACAGCGGCCGGGTCTGCAGTTGGTTGCGGGTGCCGTCAGCGCGCTCGCTCAGGCGCCCGTCGTCGATGTAGTCCTGCACCGACGCCACGACCAGCCGCAATCCGTACTGCTCGACCACCCGATCGCGATACTCGAGAACCTCGGGGAAGTTGTGGCCGGTGTCGACGTGCATCACCGGGAAGGGCACCGGGCCGGGCCAGAAGGCCTTGCGCGCCAGATGCAGCATCACGACCGAGTCCTTGCCGCCGGAGAACAGCAGGACGGGGCGCTCCAGCTCAGCGGTCACCTCGCGAAAGATGTGGATCGACTCGGTCTCCAGCGCGTCGAGCAGGCTCAATTCGCGTCCACCGAAGTCGTCTCGCACCTCGTACGGATCGAGCTCTTGCCCATGCTGCGGATCGACTCCTCGCACGGGGTGCGGGTTGATCACCGTCATGGTGTCCTCTTCGGTGGTCGTCGTGGTCAGGGCGTACGGTCCGAGCGGTTCGGCTGGTCCGGTCGGATTGCTCATGTGTGGATCCCGCATTCGGTCTTGGTCAGTCCTGCCCATCGACCCGCACGCGGATCCTCACCGGGCGCCACCCGTCTGGTGCACGGCTCACAGCCGATCGACGGATATCCCTGCGACAGCAGGTCATTGGTCGGTACGGCGTTGTGCTGCGCGTAGTCCAGGACGTCGTCGAAACTCCACGCCGCAACGGGGTTGATCTTGACCATCTCGTGCTGGGCGTCCCACTCGACGAACTGGGTGTTCGCGCGCAGGGCATTGTCCTCGCGGCGCACCCCGGTCACCCACGCCTCGTACCCGGCGAGGGAACGGTTCAGCGGCTCCACCTTGCGCATGGCGCAGCAAGTAGCCGGATCTCGGTCGTGCAGCTTGGCGCCGTACTGGGCGTCCTGCTCGGCGACCGTCAGCTCGGGCAGGACGTCGACGACATTGACGTTGAGGGAGTGCGCCACCAATGCCCGGGTGCCGAGGGTCTCGGCAAAGTGGTACCCGGTCTCCAGGAACAGCACGTCGACGCCGGGCACCTGCTGGCTGACCAGATGGGGGAGCACGGTGTCGCCGGCCATCGAACAGGCGACAGCGATCGAATGCCCGAACTCCTCGGCGGCCCATGCCAGCACCTGCTCCGGTGTCGCGTCGGCGAAGCGCTCCTGCGCCGCTTCGGCGATCGCCTGCAGCTCGGCGGGATTGCGCCGGCGGTGGATGGGTGCGGCGTCGTTGATCACTGCCTTGCTCATCGGGACCCCGCCCAGGACAGATCGGCGTCGGTGGCCCGGTGGGCCCACACCGCGAAGGTCTCCTGGTCACCGCGTTGGTCGAGGAAGGTTCGTACGAGCTGCTCGACGTAGTCGGCCAGGTCGTCGGACTTCACCCGCAGACCCCGTACGGTGCGGCCGAGGCCGGCCTCACCACGATCA
>JAKDKP010000646.1 GCA_030453285.1 Propionibacteriales bacterium | reverse complement strand
CCACCACCAACGCCTTGGACGCCAAACTCGGTGGGGCCTTCGGGGCCTCGTTGCTCCGGTGGCTGCCACCGAGGTTGTCGTCGGTCACGGTTCCTAGGATTTCTTTGTCTGCTTGGCGTCCTTGGCGTCCTTCACAGCTTGCTTTGCCTCGCGCTTGCTGATGCGCACCCTGGTCAAGGATTCGGGATCGACCACGTCGGCCACCGAGCGGAACCCGTCCTGACCGTAGTCTCCGGCGGCTCGTTCCCATCCTGGTGGTGTGACGCCGTACTGCTTGCCGAGCAGCGCGACAAAGATCATCGCCTTCTGGTCACCAAAGCCGGGCAAGGACTTGATTGCGGTGAACAATTCGGCTCCGGTACCTGCGCTGTTCCACAGCTTCTGGGCCGAACCTTCGTGCTTGTCGACCAGTTCGACGCAGACCGCCTGTACCCGCTTGGCCATCGCCCCGGGGAATCGGTGGATCGCTGGCCGGGTAGCGCAGAGCTTCTCGAATTCGACCGGGTCCATCGCGGCGATCTTTGCCACATCGAGGGTGCCGCCGAGGCGTTCGGCGATTACCGCCGGCCCCGCGAATGCCTTCTCCATGGTGACCTGCTGATCAAGCACCATCCCCAACAGCAGGGCGTTCGGGTCGGCGGCCAGCAAGGCGTCCGCGGTGGCGTCTCCGGTGAGGTAGTCCAAGCTTCGGCTCATGATTCGATTCAAGCACAAGACCCGCGAGGCGATCGTTCCGGATTAGGAACACGGCTCCGCGACACCCCTTCACAAGGCCGGGCAGGTGCGGTTTGCTGGCCTGCACCGAAACTCGTCGGTAACCACCCCCGGGGCACGTCAGAGTTGACGGCCCACGACAAGGAGAACCATGAAGTTCAAGTTGTTCGCAATTACCGGAGCCATGGCGTTGGGAATCAGCAGTGCGCTCGCCGCACCGATGGCCCAGGCCGATGTCACCCAGGAAAATGAGGTGACCCAGACGAAGGCAACTGAGACGGTCAATGTCCAGGAGTACTGGACCGCCGAGAAGATGAAGAGCGCCACACCTGCCTCGAAGAGCCTCGACCCGGCCCAGAAGACCACCAAGTCCCCCAAGCCCAATGTCGGCAAGCGAGTGGCAGTTCAGGGCAAGAGTGGCCTCGCGGCCCCCTCGGCCGATCAGGAACGGCCACGCAAGGCCGTCGGGAAAATCTTCTTCACCATGCAGGGCAGAAACTACGTCTGCTCGGGCAACTCTGTCGCGTCCAACAATGACTCGGTGGTATCGACTGCCGGCCACTGCTTGAACGAGGGCCCGGGTGCGTTCGTGACCAACTTCGTGTTCGTACCTGCCTACGAGAATGGAGCCGCTCCCTATGGCAAGTGGGCCGCCAAGACGTTGATGGCTCCCACTTCATGGAAGAATTCCGGCGACTTCAACAATGATGTGGGCTTCGCCGTCATGCGTCCGGACAGTCAGGGCCGTCAACTGGCCGATGTGGTTGGTTCCACCGGCATCGAGTTCAACAGCGCACGCGGGCAGCAGGTCGTCTCGTACGGCTACCCGGCCGACCCGCCGTTCAACGGTGAACTGCTCTACAGCTGCTCCGACACCGCCGCCCGGGACTCGGTCGACCCAAGCAAGGCCGGTCAGGGAATCCTGTGCGACATGACCGGCGGCTCGTCCGGCGGCCCCTGGATGCTGAACAACGGCAACCAGACCTCTGTCAACAGCTTCGGCTACAAGTACGAGACCCCGAAGCGGATGTACGGCCCCTACTTCGGTGATGTTGCCCAGCAGGTGTACCAGGCAGCTTCGTCGGCCTCCGCCTCCGACGCATGAGCGGCTCCCCTGCCACGCCGGGGCCTCGCCCCGAACCTGACGATGGGCAGACCCACGATGGCGACGTCGAGTCGGATCAGTCGGAGTCCCAGGTGGCCAGCCAGGCGGTCGACAGTGATGTTGACTACTGGACGTCCGAACGGATGAAGTCGGCCACCCCGATGGACGTGCGTCGGGACCGGCCGGCCA
>JAKDKP010000645.1 GCA_030453285.1 Propionibacteriales bacterium | reverse complement strand
ACCTGCGTGATTCCCTGCTCGATGTCGGCGTCCTGGTCGAGACGCTGGAGACCGCCACGTTCTGGTCCAACCGGGAGAACGTCTACCAGGCGGTGAAGAAGTCGCTGAAGGCCGAGTTGGGGGACCGGCGGATCGCGATGTGCCACATCTCCCACGTCTACGAGACCGGATGTGCGCTCTACTTCACCGTCGCGGTCTCCGAAACCGAGGACCCGCAGGCGCAGTGGGCGACCGCCAAGGAGAAGGTCAGCCAGGCGATCATCGACGCCGGCGGAACGATCACCCACCACCATGCCGTCGGCACCGACCACAAGCCGTGGCTGGCCCAGGAGATCGGGCCGGTGGGCACCGCGGTCCTGCGCGCCGTGAAACGGGAGCTCGACCCCACCGGTGTCCTGAACCCCGGGGTGCTGATCCCGTGAACCGCGCCTTCTCCTTCCTGGTCAACCGCTCCTCGGGTTCCGGGACCGGGCCGGGGGCGGTGATCCCGGTGGCCCGGCTGCTGCGCGAGGCCGGAGCCGACGTCGAGGTCTCTTATTCGCCGGGCCCGCGGGCGACGCTGGAGACGATCGGCCAGGCCGTGGAACGCGGGGCGGTGGTCGTCTCGGTGGGCGGCGATGGGATGCTCTCCTCCGTCGCCGGGGAGGTCTCGCGGCTCGGCGGGACACTAGGGATCCTGCCCTCGGGCCGTGGCAACGACTTTGCGCGGATGATCGGCCTGGAGCACGATCCCGTCGCCATCGCGCGGAACCTGCTGGAGGCCGAACCGGTCCCGACCGACCTGATCAGCGCGACCCTCCCCGGCGGGGATCGCCGGACGATCGCCGGTTCGGTGTATGCCGGGGTCGACGCGCAGACGGCCGACCTGGTCAACCGGATCCACTGGCTGCCCCGCAAGCTGCAGTACCCCGCTGCGGCGGTGACCTCCCTGGCACGGTTCGTTCCCTCGTCCTTCGCCGTGTCCATCGACGGGGTGGAACGCACGGTGGCCGCTGCCTGCGTGGTGGTGGCCAACTCGGGCTACTACGGGTCCGGGATGAAGATCGCCCCGTCGGCCTCCATCGACGACGGGGAGCTCGACGTCGTCATCATCAAGGCAGCCGGGAGGGCGGACATGCTGCGGGCGTTCCCGAAGGTCTACGACGGATCCCATGTCGGGCTGGAACAGGTTCAGGTGGTGCGCGGAAAATCGATCAGCATCACGGCGGCCCCCGCTGCGGCGCTTGGAGGCGACGGCGAACCCCTGGGGAACGTCGGGGTCGACCCGTTGCGCATCGACGTCGCGGCGGGGGCCCTGCAGCTGTTGCGGTGAGTCCGGGGCGATCTCTGCTAGTCGTAGACCTCGTGCTCGGTCTCGTCGTCGCTTCTTTGCAGGACACGTACTTCTGCGTCCTGGGTTGCGTCCCGGATGGCGATCCGTGTATTGGTCATGGCGATGACCTGACGCGCTGCTGAAGCGGCGGCGTCATAGATGAGCGGTATCACTTCCCCGCTTTTTACGGTGGAGATCAGTTGCTTGTCGGACAACGCATCCAGGCTCTCGGTCATGTGTTCGTCGAGCCTCGACATGACGGTAACTTCAACACGACTGCGGCCTTCGCCGACGCGAAGATCCGCCTTGAGGAAGTACACGTTGGAGAATCTGGCGATACCGATGATGAATTCGGCATCATCCGACGACTGGGGGCTGGCGCCGCCGCGAACGTAGACGACATCTATCGAAGCCAGGGCCAGAGGGCGATTTGATTCAGCCATTTGCGTGATCTGTCATCGATTCGTGGACCGCAACTTTGAACGAGACGTCGGGGGACGGCCCGATCTCGTGCGCCGTCCCGATCCCGCAATCGTTGAAGCGGTCCAGGGCCAAGGAATCCTCTGCCCACCGATATCCATCGGAGACATCGATGTTGACGCGCGCGCCCGTTGCTAAGGCATAACGGATGATGGTGCTGAGCTTTGGATCTGCGTCGTAGCGCTCACGATCGCCACTGCGACGGCCCATATCACCACTA
>JAKDKP010000644.1 GCA_030453285.1 Propionibacteriales bacterium | reverse complement strand
GGTGCGTCAAGGCGGCAGCAGCCGGGGCTCAGTTGGTGCTGCTGCCCGAGACCGTGCTCACCGGCTATCCGGTGGAGGATCTCGCCCTGCGCCGTTCCTTCGTGCAGCGGTCCGCCGACCGGGCGATCGCCTTCGCCGACGACCTGGCCGAACGTGACCTGGGCGAGCTGGTGGTGGTGATCGGCCATCTGGACTCCACCACCGAGGCCACGGCTCCGGGACGCAGCACCCCCGCGCCGCAGAACAAGGCCTCGGTGCTGCACGACGGGCGGGTCGTCACCTCGTACGCCAAGCACCACCTGCCCAACTACGGCGTCTTCGACGAGTCGCGCTACTTCCACCCCGGCAACACCTTGCCGGTGGTACGGGTCGGCGGTGTCGACGTCGCCATCGCGATCTGTGAGGACCTGTGGCAGGAGGGCGGCCCGGTGGTCGCCACCCGCCAGGCCGGTGCCGGCCTGCTCGCGGTGATCAACGCCTCCCCGTACGAGGCGAACAAGGACGACACCCGTGGTGAGCTGGTCCGTCGCCGGGCCCGCGAGGCCGGGTGCACGTTGGCGTACGTGAATCTGGTCGGCGGCCAGGACGAGCTGGTCTTCGACGGCGATTCCATGATCAGCAACGCCGACGGTGAGATCGTGGCCCGCGCCCCTCAGTTCGTCGAGCACCTGTTGCTGGCCGACCTGGATCTGCCGGCCGGCGACGTCGACGGCCCGGTGGATGGCATGGGCAGTGAGATGACGATCGAGCACCATCTGATCACCGCGCCGTACCCGGCGCCGGCGAGGGCGATCACACCGGAGAAGTACGAGAAGCTGGACGACCTCGAGGAGATCTGGCTGGCGCTGCGCACCGGGTTGGGTGACTACTGCGCCAAGAACGGCATCACCGATGTCTGGCTCGGCGTCTCTGGCGGCATCGATTCCACCCTCGTCGCGGTCCTGGCCTGCGACGCGTTGGGTGCCGAGCACGTGCACGGCATCTCCAATCCCAGCGAGTACAGCTCCGAGCACTCGCGCAGCGACGCCCGCGAACTGGCCGACCGGACCGGACTGGACTACTCGACGATCCCGATCAAGAGCATGGTGGACTCCTTCGAGGCCGAACTTGATCTTGACGGGGTGGCCGCGGAGAATCTGCAGGCTCGCGTACGGGGCGTCATCTGGATGGCCCAGTCGAACCAGCACGGCCCGTCGATCGTGCTGGCCAACGGCAACAAGTCCGAGCTGGCGGTCGGCTACTCCACCATCTACGGCGACGCCGTCGGCGGCTATGCGCCGATCAAGGACGTCTTCAAGACCCAGGTGTGGGAGCTGGCGAGATGGCGCAACCAGTACGCCGTCGACCGTGGCGAGACTCCACCCATCCCCGAGAACACGATCACCAAGGAGCCCAGCGCCGAGCTGCGTCCTGGGCAGAAGGACACCGACTCGCTGCCTCCGTACGAGGTGCTGGACAAGATCCTTGATCACTATGTCGAGTCGGACCTGTCCCTGGACGAGATCCTCAGCCAGGGGTACGACGCGGAGCTGGTGCAGAAGGTCGTCCGGCTGGTCGATGGGGCGGAGTACAAGCGGCGCCAGTATCCGCCGGGCACCAAGATCAGCTTCAAGGCGTTCGGTCGGGACCGGCGACTGCCGATCACCAATGGCTGGCGCGACGCCTGAGAAGATGAGCCCGATCCGATGAGCCTGGCCCGATGAGCACGCCCGGGTGGTATCCCGATCCGGCCGGTGGCGGAGGTCACCGGTGGTGGGACGGACACGTCTGGACCGCGAAGACATCGAACCGCACCGGAACCTCATCGAGTACCGGACCGGGTGGCGGTGGGCGCAGTTCCGGCGGTGGGCGCGGGCCCTGGGGATGGATCCTCGGCGGGCTGGCGCTGGTCCTGGCGATCGTGGTGGCGATCGTGGGGGTGCTGACGCGACCTTCCGGTCCGCGGGAGATCACCGACGGCGGCTACCCCACGACCAGCTCGACGGTGAGCGCCTGGAACGACGGTCAGCCCCAGG
>JAKDKP010000643.1 GCA_030453285.1 Propionibacteriales bacterium | reverse complement strand
GCTCGCCGAGCAGCAGGAGAACATCGAGGGCGGGGTCTATTCGGTGAGCAGCTTCACCACCGACGGCAGGCAGCGGATCGAGGTGGTCCGCAAGGATGGCGACAAGGCTGTCCGGATCACCCGGTACGCGGCGTACCGGCCGACCCTTGACCAGTTGTACGAGACCCTCCCGTGGGAGCGACCGGCCGACTTCACCGAGACCTTCCAACTGAGCGAGATCAAGCCCGACGTGGTTGCCGACACCGCCCCCGAGGCCAGGGCCAAGGCCGGTGCTGCGGAGAACACCCCAGCCGAGATCACCATCGTCCATCCCAAGGAGTCCGACCGGCCACTGATCCGCTACATCTTCGGCGAGGACGATGTCTGGTTCTCGCTGTCGGGAGACTTGGTGGACGACCCGGTGTGACCGGTTTCAGTGTGCGACCGGACCGACCCGTCGACTGACCACGATCGCCAGCACCGCAAGCACCGCCACCACCGACAACAGCGGACCGAACACCAACGCCTGCTCTGCGGGTGCGACGCGCAGCAGGAAGGCGTACAGGCCGCCAATCATGGCACTGGTCAGGCTGGCCGTCAGCGCCTCGCCGAGTTGCAGGGAGGAGGCGTTGCGCCCCTGCTCCTGCGTCGCCGACAAGGTCATCACTGCCAGTGAAGTGCTGGAGAAGGCGGTGCCCATGCCGAGCGCCGAGACGGCCCAGGCAACAGCCACCAATGCGTACGGGGCGTGGAACCACGCGATCAGCGCCACCGCGATGATGCCGACCGCCAGGCTGGCGGTCCCCAGGGTCATCAGTTGATCACGACGGATCCGCCAACGGGCCTGCACGTACGAACCGGTCGTCCAGCCGACGGTGCCGACCGTCAGCATCAGCCCCGCGATCGACGGCGGCAGGTCGTACATGTCTGTCAGCATCAGCACGGTGAACGCCTCGGCGGCAAAATACGTGCCACCGATCAGGCCGCGTACGCCGATCACCGGCGCGATGCCACGGCCGAACCGGAAGAATCTCGGCGGCATCACCTTGGGCAGACCCAGGGCGAGCAGTCCGACCCCGACCACCCCCAGGGGGATCGACCACCAGGTGGGACGCTGGACGGCGAACTGCAGCACCGGGACAGCGATGGCCAGCACGCCCGCCGCCCAGATCGGTGCCGGCACGACCCCCTTGGCGGGATCCTGGGGGTCCTGGGTGTCGACGGCGCGATCGGCAACACGCATACGCTCCAGCTTGATCAACAGCGGTCCGAGCAGCCCGGCCGCCAGGGCCAGGAACGGGATCACCGAGAAGAACACCCAGTGCCAACTGAGGCGTTCGGTGAGCCAGCCGGCGATCAGCGGGCCGATGAATCCCGGCAGCACCCAGGCCGTGGAGATCCAGGTGAACACCTTGGGTCGTTCGGCTGCGCTGTAGGCCTTGGCGACGATCACGTACAGCGACACCGAGAACAGTCCCGCGCCGAGTCCCTGGATGCCGCGGCCGATGATCAACATCGTCATCACCGGGGCGAAGCCGGCGACCAGCAGGCCGGCTGTGAAGATCACGAAGCCCAGCGCCATCGGCCGGCTCGGGCCGATCCGGTCGCAGAGACGCCCGGCGGCAATGGTGGCGAAGAGCATCGCGGCCTGGAAGATCGAGAACGCCCACGCGTACCACTCCTTGGCCTCGAGATCCTCGGCAGCACGTGGCATCGCTGTCGCCACCGCGAGCGCTTCGAAGGCGACCGCGGTGATCCCGATGCAGAGCCCGATGGTGAGCCGCAACCCGGAGACGCGGGCAGGATCCCGGCGAGGAGGGTTCGTTGTCACAGGGAGGAGTCCAGCACCTCAAGCGTGCTTGAGGTCAATTGCTGTCGGTCGTCACCACCGGCGGCAGGAGTCACTCGCCGCTGTCGTTCCCGTCGCCACCGTCACCTTGCATGGATGCCCAGATCTCCTTGCACTCGGGGCAGACCGGAAAGCGTTGGGGATCGCGGCTGGGCACCCACACCTTGCCGCACAGGGCGATCACCGGGGTCC
>JAKDKP010000642.1 GCA_030453285.1 Propionibacteriales bacterium | reverse complement strand
CCCGACCTCCCGACCCGCCACCGCCACTTCACCGGACTCACCGGCAACGAGACGTCCGCGGCGACGCTCCCGGGTCGGTGTCGCCCTGGCGGCCGGCGGAATGGCCCTCGTGCTGATCGGTGTGGCATCGGCAGTCGCTCTGGTGGCCCCACGACTGCGTGGCGCTGACGAGTCGGCGCCACCGGCCCCGAGCATCGTCGTCCGCACACCGAGTGCTTCGCCGACACCCACCGACTACACCGCCCTGCTGATTGACCATCCCTTCAACAGCCAGGAACTGGGTAGGTGGAGTTGCGAGGTGAGCGTCACCGCCCCGCGGCGACAGCAGGCGTTGGATCGGTGGGTGGGCACGATCGTCGACTGCCTGGACAAGCGCTTCGCCGAGCCGATGGAACAGGCCGGATACAAGGCCGCGACGCCACGACGGAAGTTCTTCTCCGGCGATGTGGCCACCGACTGCGGCGAGAGCAAGGCGGCCGCCTTCTACTGCAGCGCCGACGAGACGATCTACCTCGACGCCGATGAGATCGGGAACTACGTCGACACCATGCGGCTGGGCGCCTTCCACGTGATCTTCCACGAGTACGTCCACCATGTGCAGCAGCGGGTCGGGATCATGCGTGCCTCCCAGGACTTCACGCCGGATCGCGGCAAACGGCAGGTCACCGTACGACGGCTCGAACTGCAGGCCGACTGCATGTACGTCTCGTCCCTGCGTCGGATGCGTCAGGCTCAGTGGTCCGCAGCCGACGCAGCCGAGCTGATCGACTGGCGATCCACCGCCGGCGACGACACCCATGGCTTGGCCAGCACCCAGAAGAAGTGGCTGAAGGCCGGCATCGAGTCGGACTCGATGTCGGCCTGCAACACCTGGAACGTTGATCGTACGGAGGTGGCTTGATGGAGACCGTCGAGATCAGTGACGAGATGATCAGGTTGGGCCAACTGCTCAAACTGGCCAATCTGGTCGAGGATGGGGCGGCGGCCAAGACCGTGCTGGCCCAGGGCGAGGTGACCGTCAACGACGAGGTGGAGCTGCGTCGCGGACGTCAGGTGCGGCCAGGTGATGTGGTGGCTCTTGGTGGGCGCCGACTCGTTGTTGCCGCGGCGAGCTGATCCCCAGTCCCGACCACGGCCACCGTCGGCCCGGCTCGCGGTCGGTGGGGAGCAAGGTCGATCGGGAGCACGTCGGTGTGACCAGCCGGGGCGTCGATGCAAGACTGTCCGCCGTGACGAACAGCGACAGCATGCAAGGGGCCTCACCGGTGACGCGCCCCTATTGGGCCGCCCGGTGGGAGAACGCCTTCAACGCGAAGGTCGGCGGATTCCTGCGCCGCCATGGCTACCAGGTCCGGATCGAGCCCTACACCAGCTATGGGACCGAGTCGAAGGTGCGGATCCTGGCCCGAACGATGCTGTCACGAGACGAGATGCAACCGGTCGCCCCGCATGAATATCTCCGGGCCGTACGAGGTTGGCGCAACTTCACCACCGTGGTTGCTCCGCACACCGCGGTCACCGTGGAGGTGGGTGGTCGCAGCCACGAACTGGTCAGTGATCGAGTGGGTCTGATCGACCAGATCGTCGACACCGATCTCACCCCCGGCTGGCGCACCGCGACCCTCACGCCGGTGGAGAATCCGCGGGTGCGGGTCGATGTGCGCGTGAACTGCATTGACAGTCGGACCCGCTTCGGGATCGTCTCCGACATCGACGACACGGTGATGGTGACGGCACTGCCCAGGCCCCTGCTCGCGGCGTGGAATGCTTTTGTGCTGGCCGAGGAGGCGCGACGTGTCGTGCCCGGCATGCCGGTGCTCTACAACGAGCTCACCAGACAGCATCCCGACGCGCCGGTCTTCTACCTCAGCACCGGAGCCTGGGACGTTGCGCCGGCGCTACGTCGGTTCCTGGCCGCCCACCGCTTCCCGTCTGGTCCGCTGCTGCTGACCGACTGGGGGCCCACCAACACCGGGATCTTCCGGTCCGGCCAGCAGCACAAACGGGCCAACCTGCGGGATCTGATCGAT
>JAKDKP010000063.1 GCA_030453285.1 Propionibacteriales bacterium | reverse complement strand
ACGTCGTCAAGGCGGGGCGATCCCTGTTCGTCGACGATCGGATGATCTCAGCAGCCTGGACATGGGGAACCGTGCTGAGCCTACCGACGGTCGTCGAGGCACTGGCCGAGTTGATCACTCCGGCCCTGGACTGAACGGCTGACACCAAACTATTCGAAGAGTTAGGGTAGCCTGCCCTGTGGCGTCGCGAGTTCGCGTGCGCCATTTCTAGCAGAAGGATGGATCCACGTGGACGGACGCGCACTGGCGGTACTGATGGCGGTGATCCTGACGTTGGGCTTGGCAGGATGCCAGACCCCTGCCGCCTCGAACGGTGGCGATCAGGCGGGTACCGGGCAGGAAGGCTACCCAGTCACGGTGACCACGAAGTCCGCCACGACCACCGTGGAGAGCAAGCCTGAGCGGGTTGTGACGCTGAGCAATGCCGCCTTCGAGAACGTCGCCGCGCTAGGGGTCGAGCCGGTCGGCGCCCACGTGACCAGGACCGAAGACCTACCGTACTTCGAGACCTACCGCGGCCTGCCAGCTCTGCAGCAGCAACTCACCGACGAGAGCGGCAAGGAGACCGACTACGAGGCCATTGCCGCCCTCGCACCGGACCTGATCGTCGCCCCGGACTGGCCCGTCTATCGTGACCCGGCCACCCTGAAACGCTTGCAGGAGCTTGCCCCGACGCTGATCTTCGACACGCTCAGCCCCGGCACGGACTGGCGCACCGGCGTGGTCCAGACCGGTCAGGCCCTCGGACAGGAGGCCAAGGCTCGAGAGCTGGTGGCCGCGGCCGAGAAACAGTACGCCAGCAGCACCCGCGAGGACCTGCGGGATCGCACCTTCTCCTTCGGTTTGGTCGTCGACGGGCAGATCAGGCTCGGGTCGGGCGGATACATGCTCAAGCTCACCGGACTCCAGCCAGCCGCGGATCAGAAGGCGGTGGAGGAAACGCGCAAACCGATCTCCTACTCCACCGAGTCCCTGGGCGACGTGCAGGGCGAGATCGTCTTCCTGATGACCCGTTCCGAGGCCGAGAAGGAGAACCTTCTCAAGGCACCAGCCTGGCGTGATGACCTCGACAAGCGCGTCGTGTGGCTCGACCTGGCCCAAGGTGAGGCGGTCAACAACGCCGGCATACTCGGCAAGACCTGGTTTGCCGAGCAGTTGCCGACCGTACTGCAGGACCTGCGCTGACCTGGCCACCGCCCACCTGACACGAACTCCGGGCACAGTTGATCAACAACGCGGTCAGCTGATCGAATCGCCCTGCGCAATCGGAGCGGTGATCCACTCCCCAGGGATGGCGAAGGCGTCGACCAGGGTGGCGACGTGCGGCCGCAATGCGAAGCAGAGTTCGTCAACGGCACGCGTGATGTCCTTGGCGCGACGATCGGTCATCCGGTTGTGTTCGAGGTACCACCCGCGATCTCGCTCCAGCAGGGACAACACGTACAGGTCGCACAGCTTGTCCAGCAGTGCCGTTGTTTCCGGATCGGGGCACCGATCGATGGCAGCCAGGAAGGCTTCCAGCACCGTACGGTCGACGTGCGCTCGCGCGGCGGTCAACAGGTGCGCCTGAGTGGTGTTGAACACCCGGAACGGATCGTCGAGCTGCTTGGACCGGACCCGTAGCCGGGCGGCGAGGGTCTCGACCAGATGCTTCTCGCGGTCCTCCAGCATGGTCAGATGCCAGGCACGATCGCGCAGATGGCCGTCCCCGGCCCTGCGGCCCGCGGTCAGGCGCTGGATGACGTTGCGCGCCGCAGTGCGCTCGATCGCCACCCCCACAGCGTTCTCGGCGACGAATCGTACGGTGCCGATCGTGTCGAGGTCCTCGAACTCCTGCCGGTAGCCGGTCAGCAGGCCCTTGCCGACAAGTTGCAGAAGGACGGTGTTGTCGCCCTCGAAGGTGGTGAAGACGTCGGTGTCGGCCTTCAGTTGGGGCAGTACGTTCTCGGCCATGTAGCCGGCGCCGCCGCAGGCTTCCCGGCAGGCCTGGATGGTGCCGGTGGCGTGCCAGGTGGCGATCGCCTTGAGACCGGCGGCCCGCGCCTCCAGCTCGCGCTGGGCATGTTCGTCGCGCTCACCGTCGGCGGTCCACAGGTCGTGCAGGGTGCCGGTCAGTTCTTCCTGGGCAAAATTCAGCGCGTACGTGGTCGCCAGGTCGGGCAGCAGTCGGCGTTGGTGGGACTGGTAGTCCAGCAGGACCACCTCACCCTCACCGCCGGGCCGATCGAACTGGCGGCGTTGGAGCGCTCGACGGACCGCGATGGTCTGGGCGAGCTTGGTGGCACTCAAGGCCGCACCGGCAACACTCACCCGCCCACGCACCAGCGTGCCGAGCATGGTGAAGAAGCGACGGTTGGGGCTGTCGATCGGGCTGGTGTAGGAGCCGTCGGCGGCGACGTGCCCGTACCGATCGAGCAGAGCAGTGCGTGGGACACGAACATGATCAAAGCTCAGCCGGCCATTGTCGACACCGTTGAGGCCGGCCTTGCGACCGGCATCGGCGATCGTCACGCCAGGTGTCGGCTGTCCGAGTTCGTCGCGGATCGGCACCATCAGCGCATGCACTCCATGCTCCCCTTGGGCGGTGATCAACTGCGCAAACACGACCGCCAATCGTCCGTCTCGGGCCGCATTGCCGATGTATTCCTTGCGCGCGGTCGGATCCAGGGTGTCCACCTCGAACTCCTGAGTGTCGGGCAGATAGGTCGCCGTGGTCCGGAGCGCCTGGACGTCGGAGCCGTGACCGGACTCGGTCATCGCGAAGCAGCCAAGCAGTTCAAGATCAATCGCCGGGCGCAGATACCTCGCGTGGTGCTGCTCGGTGCCGAGCGCGGTGATCGCACCACCGAACAGGCCCCACTGCACGCCGGCCTTGACCATCAGCGACAGGTCCCGATAGCCCATCATCTCGATGGCGACCATGCCGCCACCGACGTCGTTCTGTCCGCCGCTGGCCTCGGGGAAACCGATCTGCGGAAGTCCGGACGCGGCCAACTCCTTGAGCCGCAACAACACCCGAGCCCGGTGTTCCTCGGTGCTCAATTCGTACGCCGGCGGGTCGTACTCATCCAGGTCGAAGGCTCGGGCGCGATCTCGAACCGTCATCCAGCGACCGTCCAGCACCTGCTTCAGGACGCCCACATCAGCGACGAGCTCGACCGCATCCACCTCGTCGGCCTTCTTCTCCTCACCCTTCTCCGCACCGCCCATGAGCCCACTGTTGCATGACGAACCAACGACGGACAGGCTCGCTGGCAGTTCGGTTGCTCGAGCCCGTCGGTACGCGGAAGCACATGGCGCCCCTGTCTCATGTGGCCCAGTTGAGACCGCCGACGTCCGCGTTAGGATCGCCACAGGCCACGGTTGAGCGGGGCCGGAGGACAACCCGACGACGGAGTGTGGGAGTCATGGACAAGGTGATCAGTTCCGCGAGCGAAGCGGTGGCGGATGTGGCGAGCGGTTCCTCGCTGGCCGTCGGTGGCTTCGGGCTGTGCGGGATCCCGAGTGTGTTGATCACCGCGATCCTCGACACCGGAGCCGACGAGCTGGAGGTGATCTCCAACAACGCCGGCGTGGATGACTGGGGGCTGGGCCTCCTGCTGCGGGCACATCGCATCCGACGCATGATCAGCTCGTACGTGGGAGAGAACAAGGAGTTCGCCCGGCAATACCTCGAGGGCGAACTCGAGGTGGAGCTCACTCCGCAAGGCACCATTGCCGAACGGCTGCGGGCCGGCGGCTCGGGGATTCCGGCCTTCTTCACCGCCACCGGCGTCGGCACCCAGGTGGCCGACGGCGGCCTGCCGTGGCGGTACGACGGCGCAGGCGGTGTGGCGATCTCCTCCCCGGCCAAGGAGACGCGCACCTTCACCACGGCCGACGGGCACAAGCCGTTCGTCCTGGAGACCGCGATCGTCGCCGATTTCGGACTGGTCCGGGCCTGGCGCGGGGACCGGCACGGCAATCTGATCTACCGCGATTCCGCGCAGAACTTCAACCCGCTGTGTGCGATGTCGGGGCGGATCACCATTGCCGAGGTGGAGGAACTGGTCGACCCCGGTGATCTTGATCCCAACCAGGTCCACACCCCCGGTGTGTACGTGCATCGAGTGGTCCCGTTGACGCCCGACCAGGCGGCCGACAAGCGGATCGAACGGGTCACCGTACGGCCACGGACCGATGCAGCATCCAGCCAGCAAGGATCGGAGGTCTGATCATGGCGTGGACACGGGACCAGATGGCCGCCCGGGCGGCAAGTGAACTGACCGACGGCTCGTACGTCAACCTCGGCATCGGCCTGCCGACCCTGGTGCCGAACTACGTCGATGACGATGTCGAGCTGGTGCTCCAGTCCGAGAACGGTCTACTCGGGGTCGGCGCCTACCCGTACGAGGGCGACGAGGATCCCGACCTGATCAACGCAGGCAAGGAGACCGTCACCCTGCGGCGGGGAGCGTCGATCTTCGACTCGGCCACCTCGTTCGGGATGATCCGCGGCGGCAAGATCGACGCCGCCATCCTCGGCGCGATGCAGGTCTCAGCCGGCGGCGACATCGCCAACTGGATGATTCCGGGCAAGATGATCAAGGGCATGGGCGGGGCGATGGATCTGGTGCACGGCGCCAAACGCGTCATCGTGCTGATGGAGCACAATGCCAAGGACGGTGCGTACAAGATCGTCAACGAGTGCTCCCTGCCACACACCGGTCGCCGTGTCGTGCAGCGCATCATCACCGACCTCGGAGTGATCGACGTGACCGCCGACGGCCTACGCCTGGTCGAGCTCGCCCCCGGTGTCACCACCGACGACATCCGCTCCCGCACCGAGCCCGACCTGATCACCGCTCTCCCCGCCTGAGCAGCACGGACCGTACGCTACGGCGGGGCGAACCACTCCTGATCGACGAGCACACATCACCTGCCGGCGGGCAGCCCGGAGCGGTCCAGCATCTCGGCTACCTCATCAGAGGTCATCGTGTAGATCTCTCGCCCGGCTTGGGGATCACGCGCGGCCACGGTGGCGAACGTGGGCGCTCCGGGATCGGTCAGGTCGACGATGGTGGCGCCGCCACCGGTCACGGCCCGCTCCTGCCCGAGAGGCACCGTCAGATGGTCGATCCGGTTGAGCACGCCCGGCGTGACCCAGATAGGCACCCCGGCCAAGGAGGCCGAGATCTGCTGGTGGAAGTGCCCACACAGGATCGCCGCGACGGTGCCATGCTGCACGGCCGCCGCCAGCCGATCGGAACTCTCCAGCCGAAACCGCTGCTGGATCTCGACACCGAGATCGATCGGCGGATGATGCAGGGCCAGAACGGTCGGCGTCAGCGGCTCGGCGTCCAGCAGACCGATCAGCCACTGGAGTTGATCATCGCCAATCCGCCCGAATCCCTTGCCCGGCACCAAACTGTCAAGGGTCACCACTCGCCACCCATCAAGTCGGGTGCAGGCAGTGATCACACCCTCAGGGCCATGGGCAGTCTGATCGTCCCGGACGACGAAGTGACCGGTCCCGAGCACCGCAGAAAAGGCGTCCCGGTCGTCGTGATTGCCGACGGCCATCACGAGGGCCGCCCCGCGGCCGCGAGCGAAGTCCAGCAGCGCAGCGTGCGCTCGTTCGTAGGCCGGGACGGAGCCGTCGTCGGCAATGTCGCCGGTGACGATCACCGCGTTGATGTCGGGGATGGCCTGACAGGCCTCAAGAACGAGCTGCAGTGAACGATCCGCGTCCACACCCTCATCCGGTACGGCGTCGGCATTGAGGTGCAGGTCGGAGAGGTGCAGCAATCGACGGGGCATGGCGCCTCCTGGTCTGCCAGAGTCACCCAGGCGGACGATGCCCCTGCATTCTGCTCCCCGGTGGTGATGCCACCTGCGCCAGTCGCCGAGCCACCAACCTACTCGTACGGGGGCAGGTCCGGGAAGGTCTTGGGCGATCGGCGAAGGTCACAGGTACTGCTCGAGCCGATCCATCGTCGGGCGTAGCTGCTCCAGCGAACCGTGCACCACGTTGTAGACGATGTGGTCCAGACCGATGTGCAGCAGGCAGGCGAGCAGGCGATCGGGGTTGTCCAGCGGTGCGATCCCGGCGCTGTTCCACCTTGTCGCCAACTCCTCCCGCAACTGGGCCACGTCCAGATTCGGATGCCATGGCGCCCAGAACTCGAACCACGCCACGTCGTACAGATGATCAGCAAACTGCGAACATCCCCAGTCGAACACCGCGGTGATCCGGCCATCGGCGACGTGCACGTTGCGATTGATCCAGTCGGCATGGACCAGACTCATCGGCGCGTCATCGACGGCGAGCTCGCCCAGCCGCGTACGGCCGACATCGAACAGCTGCACCGCGTCGGGGTCGGCGCGCTCCCGCCAACCGCGCTGCCACGGATACTCCCCCACATCCAGGAGGTGGTGGTGCCAGGCATCGGGCGCCCTCGGCTCGTCCGGCCCGATCCCTCTCAGCGCCTCCAACATGTCCACCAGTTGCGGCACCACACCGGTCCAGGTGTCGGAGTCCACCGCTTCCAACGGCTCACCGGCGACGAACTCCGACAAGGCGTACGTGAGGCCGTCCTGCACTCCATGGTCAAGGACCTGCGGGACGGGCACCTCTGCGAGATCAAGTCCTGCCGCGAAGGCGTCGGCGGCATAGTCCTCGATGCGTCCGCCCAGCCGGAGCACAAGATCAACTCCGCCGCTGCCGACCAGAAACGCAGTCGACCACGCGCCCGGCATCAGCACCCTGACCGACTCCGGATCGTGGCCGATGGCGTGCAGGACGCGTACGGCATCGCGCTCGTCACGGCTCACGCTGAGCGGCGCTCGGCGAGGAAGTCGCCGACCCGCCCAATGGCCTCCTCCAGCACGTCGACCCCGGGCAGGGTGACGAGCCGGAAGTGATCAGGTCGCGGCCAGTTGAACCCGGTCCCGTGGGTGAGAAGGATCTTCTTGGACCGGAGCAGATCAATCACGAAGCCTTGATCATCTTCGATCGGATACACCTCGGGATCCATCCGCGGGAAGCAATACAGGGCCCCCCTGGGTCGCACCGAGGAAACGCCAGGGATCTCGTTCAGCAGTCGATCGGCCAGCATCGCCTGCTCGTAGTAGCGCCCACCGGGACCGATCAGTTCGTTGATCGACTGATAGCCGCCGAGCGCGGTCTGAATGGCGTGCTGGGCCGGCACGTTGGCACACATCCGCATGTTGGCGAGCAATGTCAGACCCTCGAGAAAGTCCGTGGCGCGATCCCTCGGCCCGGTCACCGTGACCCACCCGGCACGGTAGCCACACACACGGTACGCCTTCGACAAACCGGAAAAGGTCAGGCACAGCACGTCGTCACCGGCGTGGGTGGCGCTGTGATGATGCACGGCGTCGTCGAACAGGATCTTTTCGTAGATCTCGTCGGAGAACACGACCAGGTCGTGCCGACGAGCGATGTCGATCAGCCCCTTGACGACCTGCTCGCTGTACACAGCGCCGGTCGGGTTGTTCGGGTTGATGATCACCAGACCGTGGGTGTTCTCAGTGATCTTGGACTCGACGTCGGCCAGGTCGGGTGCCCAGTCGTTCTGCTCGTCGCTGAGGTAGTGCACGGGCGTGCCACCGGCCAATGTCACCGCTCCGGTCCACAAGGGGTAGTCGGGTGCGGGGATGAGGATCTCGTTCCCCTCGTCGACGAATGCCTGCAGGACCAGGCTGATCAACTCCGAGACGCCGTTGCCGATGTAGACGTCGTCGACGCCGACCTCGGTCAGCCCCTTCGACTGGTAGTAGTTCGCGACCGCCGTACGGGCCGAATAGATGCCGCGGGAGTCGCTGTATCCCTGCGCCTGCGGCAGATGGTGCACCATATCGGCCACGATCGACTCCGGCGCCTCGAAGCCGAAGGGCGCCGGGTTGCCGATGTTGAGCTTCAAGATCTTGTGCCCCTGGGCCTCCAGGCGTTCGGCCTCGACCAGGATCGGCCCCCGGACGTCATACCGGACGTTGCGCAGCTTGCGGCTCTGTCGGATCGCCTTCATCGCAGACCTCCCGTGGTCCTGTTCGTCGTTGGGCACCGCAGCCGATGGACGCCGCGCCCGATGGAACACTCTTCCACCCTGCGGCCGTCACACGTGGGACGTCTTCGGTCGAAAGTGTCGCCGATCAGGCGCGCGAGCCGTTGACATCCCGTTGGTGACGATCTGTCAGCGTCCCGACCCGGCGTACACCACGGCCTCGCCATCGGCATCCAACCCGAAGGCGGTGTGCGCGGCCTGGACGGCCCGCTCGACATCTCCTTGATCAACAACGATCGAGATGCGGATCTCCGAGGTGGAGATCATCTCGATGTTGATGTCGGCCTTGGCCAGGGCGCCGAAGAACTTCGCCGTCACGCCCGGGTGGGAGCGCATCCCGACCCCCACCACCGACACCTTGCCGATCTGATCAACGAACGCGATGTCGGCGAACCCCACCTCGTCGGCGATCACCTTCAGGGCAGCGATGGCCTTCTGCCCGTCGCCCTTGGGCAAGGTGAAGGAGATGTCGGTGCGCGAGGTTCCCACCGCCGACACGTTCTGGACGATCATGTCGATGTTGATCTCGGCAACTGCGATCGCCTCGAAGATCCGCGCCGCGGCGCCCACCCGGTCCGGCACGCCGAGGATCGTCACCTTCGCCTCGTCGCGATCGTGGGCGACTCCGGAGATGATGGCTTGTTCCACGGTGAGCTCCTTGAGGTCCTTGACCCAGGTCCCCTCCTTGTGGGAGAAGGACGAACGGACATGCACCGCGACGTTCTCGCGGCGGGCGTACTCGACACAGCGTAGATGCAGGATCTTTGACCCACACGCTTCCAGTTCCAACATCTCTTCATAGCTGATCTCGGGTATGTGCCGGGCTGCC
>JAKDKP010000641.1 GCA_030453285.1 Propionibacteriales bacterium | reverse complement strand
CAAGCTCGGAACACCATCTCCTGGACCGTGTCCCCACGGCCCACGCGGTCGGGCGTGTCGCGCCTGTCGGGCATCACCGGCGTCGATTTCTCTTCGCTGGGTGCCAACCGGTCCCAGACTGGGACCGTACGTCGCAAGGCCTCTCGGTTCGGTGCGGCACACGCCTTGACGCGCGTCACACCCCGGCGACCCTGCGGAGCAACCCGACGATTCTGTCATCGATCCCCCGGCATGCCAAATCAGCCAGGTGTCGACCGCGAAACGAAGCCAAGCTGCGGTAGGTACGTGGGCGGATCGGATCATTTCACCGCCCCCTCGGTCAGACCACCGCGCCAGAAGCGCTGCAGGACGACCATGGCCACCGCCAGCGGGATGACAGAGAGCAGGACGCCGCCGGTGGTCAGCTCGTAGAACTCCGGCAGCCGGTCGGTCTGGGAGCGCCAGTTGTTCAGTCCCAAGGTGATCGGATAGAGGTTCTCGTCGGCCAGCATGATCAATGGCAGGAAGAAGTTGTTCCAGATCGCGATGAGTTGGAACAGGAAGACCGTCACCAGCGCCGGCGTCATGATCCGCAGGCCAACGGTGTGGAAGATCCGCAGCTCCGAGGCACCGTCGAGGCGGGCCGCCTCCATCAGCGATGAGCTGATCGAGGCGTCGGCGTAGATCCGACACAGGAACAGCCCGAACGGCGAGACCACCGAGGGGATCAACACCGACCAGTAGGTGTTGGCCAGACCGAGCTGACTGAACAGCAGGAACATCGGCAGCGCCGTCGCCGTGCCGGGCACCAGCACGCCGCCCAGAATGGCACCGAAGACCACGTTGCGGCCACGGAACTCGTACCTCGACAGCGCATAGCCACCGGCCGCGGCGAAGTAGGTGGCCAGCACCGCCCCCACCCCGGCGTACAGCATCGTGTTGGCGAACCAGCGGATGAAGACCCCGCCGTCGAAGCTGAGCACGGCGCGAAGGTTGTCGATCAGGGCGAAGTTGTCGGCAAGCCAGAACCCATTGGTCGCGAACAGGTCCCCGCTGGTCTTGGTGGCCGCGATCACCACCCAGTAGACCGGGACCAGGAAGTACAGCGCGACCAGGACCAGCACGGCGGTGATGAGAATCTTTCGCACCGAGCTGCCACCGTCTCGGTGTGCAGCTTGCCGGTCGGCGCCAGAACCAGGTACGGCGGTGCTCATGCCGACCTCCGGCCAGTGATCTTGAGGAACAGGAACGACAATGCGAAGGTGACCACCGCGATCAGGACCGCCTGCGCGGCGGCAACATTGTGATCGCTGTAGGCAAAGGCCGTGGTGTACGCGCTCAGGTTCGGGGTGTATTCGGAGTCGATGTCCGGCGCGACGGTTTGCAGCACCTGCGCCTCGGCGAAGAGCTGCAAGGTGCCGATGATGGAAAAAACCGTGGTGAGCACCAGGGCAGGGGTGATCAGCGGCAACTGGATGTGCCACGCCGTGGCCACGGCTCCGGCCCCGTCGACCCGGGCCGCTTCGTACACGTCGCCGGGAATGGCCTTCAACTGCGCGATGATGATCATCATGTTGTAGCCGGCATAGGTCCAGGTGACGATGTTGGCGATCGACCACAGCACGGTGCGCGGGCCGAGGAAGTCGAGCTCAAGGCCCACCAACGCGGCCACGTCGATGATCGGGCTGAGGCCCTTGACGTACAGGAAGGACCACAAGATGGTGGCCAGTACGCCAGGGATGCCGTACGGCAGGAAGTAGATCGCCCGGAACAGGCCCGGCAGGCGTACCGAGGCCGACTCCAGCAGCAGCGCGAGCACGGTGGCCATCACGATCATCACGGTCACCTGCACCACGCCGAACACCAGCATTCGGCCGATCGAGGCGATGAAGTTGCCGTTCGCCAGGGCTTGGGCATAGTTGGCGAACCAGGCGAACTGGGTGCTCACCCCCTGCTCGCCGAACAGGCCGGACCGGGTCACCCGGGTGAAGCTCTGCCCCGCCGCCACCAGGATCGGCAGCACGAAGGTCAGCACGAAGAGCACCAGGAACGGTGCC
>JAKDKP010000062.1 GCA_030453285.1 Propionibacteriales bacterium | reverse complement strand
CACGTGATCGTCGAGGGCATCCTGGTCGGGGCTCACTACGGCGTGATGCTGCATCAGTTGATCAAGGAACACGCCGGGCCGAGTCACATCTTCTACCTCGACGTGCCGTTGACCGAGACGCTCCGCCGGCACGACGGGCGGGCGGGCGTGGACGTCCCGGCCGACAAACTTCGGCAGTGGTACGTCGCGGCGGACACGCTTGGTGTGGCCGGCGAGGTGGTGCTTGGCCCGGCATCCTGTGACCAACTCCTACGAGCGATGCAGGAACAGATCGGTCCGGTCCCCGTACGCGCCGACCTTGATCAGGACCGCTTCCTGTGACCTGACCAGTCACCCTCGCCCGATGGCGACGCGTCGTGCGCCGGCGACATCAGTCCTCGTCGTCGGGATCCTCGTCGACCTCGAGTTCCAGTTCCTCGGGGTCCCGGACGACCTCGGCGTAGGTGCTCAGCGCTGCCAGCCCGGGCACCGCGTCGTCGAGCAGGGCGTCCCAGCCCCGCGCGTGAGCGACGGCGAAGATGGCGGCTTCAATCTCGGTGATCGACTCCTCGGCGTCCTCGGCATCCATCTCGTCGTGTTCGACGACGCCCTGCCGGGCGGTCTGCAGCAGGACGTCATGATCATCAACGGCGAAGTCCATCCGCATCAGCACCGCGACGGTGTCCAGCTCCTCCCCCTCGTCATCACCCTCCTCCTCGGCAAGATCATCGGTGGAGAGTTCGAGGTCCAGCACGTACGGGAAGTCGCCGGTCAGATCGAACTCTGCATCGGCCAGGTTGTCGAGGGCGGCGGTGAGCAGGGAGCCGGATCGTTCCTGCTCCTGGCCGTCGTCAGGGCCGACCCGGCGAATCAGGTCGACGTGCGCCTTCAGGGCGTCGATGGCCTGTCGGGCGACGGTCTCGAATTGGGTACGTGCTTCGGGCGTCCACTGCGGGGTGTCTTGGTCCACACCCCTCACGCTAGACCGCGCAGCGTGACATCGGTGTGACGATCGGTTGAAATTGTCCCCATGTCTCTCTCCGTCGCCCTGGCCCAGGTCAACAGCAGCGCCGATCCGGAACAGAACCTCGAACTGGTCGCCGAGCAGGTGGCTGCCGCCGCGGCCCAGCACGCCGACCTGGTCGTGCTGCCGGAAGCGATGATGCGGGCGTTCGGAAACCCGCTGGCCCCGATCGCTGAGCCACTGGATGGACCGTGGGCCACGGGAGTCTCCGCGCTGGCCGTCGAGCACCGGATCACCGTGATCGCCGGCATGTTCACCCCGGCCGACGGTGGACGGGTGCGCAACACCCTGCTCGCCTGTGGACCGGACGGCACGATCACCGGCTACGACAAGATCCACCTCTTCGACGCGTACGGGTTTGCCGAGTCCGACACCGTGGCGGCCGGTGACTCGCCGGTGGTGATCAACATCGCGGGCACCAGAGTGGGCCTGACCACCTGCTACGACGTCCGCTTCGCTGAGCTGTACATCGAGCTGGCCCGCCGGGGCGCCGAGGTGATCGTGGTCGCCGCGAGTTGGGGCGCTGGAGAAGGAAAGCCCGAACAGTGGGACCTGCTGGTGCGGGCGCGCGCCCTCGACTCGGGGAGTTGGGTGCTGGCCTGCGGCCAGGCCGATCCGGCAGCCGGACCGGCCAGGGCCGACGAACCACCGACCGCCTCGAAGGCACCGACCGGTGTCGGGCACTCCCAGATCGTTTCCCCGTACGGAATCTCGATACTCACCGCCGGTGATGGCCCCGAGTTGCTGGTCGGGACCATCGAGCCGACCCTGGCCCAAGAGGTTCGACGGACGCTCGGCGTGCTGGACAACCGACGGCTGAGCTGATCATCAGCCCTGGGCAGCCCCGGTCGACGTGGTGGGCCGGGGATCGACACCGATGCGTGGCAGCGCCGTCCACTGCTGACGCAGCAGGGCGGCCGCCACGGGCAGCAGCACGATGAAGCCGATCATCCCCATCGGGGAGGCGAGCGCCCAGTCCAGGTCCCCCCCGGCGGCAAAGACGAAGGTGAACCCGACTATCGCGTTCAGGACGCCGTGGGCGATCGCGGCAGGGACGATCGAATCACTCCGGATCCGCAGCCAGGCCAGCAGGGTGCCGAACAGGGTGGTGAAGATCAGCATCAACCCCATCGCCAGCGGTCGTGGGGCGCCGGGGTAGTTGTAGCCGAGCAGCATGATCGGCGCGTGCCATCCGCCCCAGACCACACCGGCGATCACCATCGCCGGCACCCGACCCAGAGGCAGCAAGGCCGGCACGAACCAGCCACGCCAACCCATCTCCTCACCAGCTCCGAAAACCGCGTTGATCGTCGCGCCGGCCACCAGGCCCGATCCGAGCTGCACCCAGAATGCCGTCTGCGGAGTCATCCCCGCGGGGAGTTTGTCGGCCGGCACGCCGGCCAGGAGCAGGTCGGCCCCGGGCATCGAGAGGTCGAAGCGTCCCACGCCGAGGTATCCAGCCAACAGCCAGCTCAACGCCACCACGACGATGACGATCACCACGCCGGCCAGCGACATCGTGATGATGCGCCGGACCCCACTGGACGATCGCAGGCCGAGCCCGTCCAGCAGGGAGCGACGCTGGAGCAGCGTGACGGCGGCGGCCGCGAGGGCTGGGCTGAACATGCCCGCAGCCATCAACGGTCTCGCGTACGGCGCGGCCAGTCCCTGCGGGTCGAGCCACAACGGCAGGCTGATCAGCCAGAACAACGCGTACGCCAGCACGACGAACACCACGATGTGACGAAGCGCGACCTTGGACTGGGCCGGAGTCGTGGCCAGAGGCTGGGACATGGCCAGAGTCTAGGGACGCCCTCGTACGGTCAGGTCTGGTGGTCGTAGGGGCTCACCACACGGTGGTGCTGAGGCCGAACCCGACGTGCACCTGGTCTGCTGTGTTGCCGTCGGTGTCGTCGGTGACCGCCACCGCCACCTCACCGTTGGCGTTCACCGCCGGGACCAGACCCTCCTGCCGCCCCACGGTGTTGGCGCTGAGCTGTTGCCGCGGTAGCCGACCGGTGTCGGTGCCGTCGGCGGCGAAACCGCGGGCAAAGGTGTCCACGCCCTGGGCGGTCCAGGTCAGGACGACGTTGGACTGGTCATCGATCCCGATCGACGGCTGCGTCACGGCGCTGGGCTCGGCCACCACATCGCCGGTGACCGGCTTGCCGGTCGAGGAGAAGCCACGCCAGGCGAGCTGCTTGTCGCCCTGCCAGGCGACGGCGAACGCACCGTCGAAGGTGGAGGCCACCGACGGTGCGTTCTGCTGTCCGGCCACCTCGGCATTGGCCACGGTCCGCTTCAGAAGCACGTTGGCTGACTTGTCCAACCTGGTCAGGCCCACGTTGGTCGACTTGTTGGCGTCGGCATCCTCCTCCCACACGATCGTGGTGGTGGCCCCGGCGGTGATGGCGATGTCGGGGTTTCGGTTCGTGCCGGTGGTCGGCGAGATGATCTTCTCGAATCGCCTCGTCACGTTGGCGAAGCGGGACATCGCCACCCGTGGACTTCCCTTCTCGGGGGTGTCCTCCCAGGCCACCGCGTACGAGACCTCGAGGTTGTACGGAGTCGTTTCCTTCTGGGCATTGGGTGGCGGACTGCCATCGGGGTCAACCGCGACCGATGGCTTGGTCTGGTTGCCGGCGGCGTTGGCGTTGGCCCGTCCCGAGTGGAGTTGCTTGCCACCGGCATCGAAGATGCGGATCGGGATGTTGTAGTAGCCATTGCCGTCGGGGTCATCGGCCCACACCACGACGACGCGACCCAGGTCGTCGACGCCGACGTCGGGCTGCACATGACGCCACTTCTTGCCGGCGGTGCCCCCTGATGAGACCTTCTTCTCGAACTTCGGTTTGCCATCGAGGAACAACCGGACCCAGACGTCGCTACCGACCGAATCGGTCGCATTGCTGTCGCGGTCGTCCTCCCAGACGATCGCGGTGTAGCCGGTCCGGCTGCTGGCGATGGCGACGTTGTCCTGGTCGCCGGTGGCCTGGGAGTTGCCAGCGGTCCACGTGGCCGCGGCGTGGGCGGAACTGGTCGGGGCGGCGAGCCCACCGGCGACACCGGTGGCCAGAGCCAGCCCGATGATCAGTGGGAGCTTGCGGGTGCGCTGGTGCATGGTCATCTCCTCCTCAGGCCTTCTGCAGACCGGGTTTGCCGTCGGCGATGACGAACGACCCGGCGGTCTTCACCGGGGCGCCGTGCTCGGTCACCTTGTCAACGGTCCGGAAGTCGGTGCGGACTTGACCAGCGGTGATGGGGTTGCGGATGTAGCCGCGCCGTCGGGAATGGAATTTCAGATGGGGATTGGTGGACTGGTCGGGCACCGTGGTGATGTCGTCGCCGTCACCGCCGGAGGCGATGGAGGTGGTGACCAGTTCGGTGCCGATCACTGCCGAACCGGGATCGCGGTAGTCGTTCTTGAGGTCGTTGCCCCAGGCCTTGTGCACATCACCGGTCAGCACGATCGGGTTGCGGATGCCCCGCTCGACGAATCCCGCCTGGATCCGGGCTCGGCTGGCTCGGTAGCCGTCCCAGCCGTCCATGCTGGACTTGCCGTCGGGCCCCAGCCGCCGCGCGAAGAACACCTGCTGACCGAGGAAATCCCAGGTGGCGGTCTTCTCGGCCAGCCCGTCGAGCAACCACTGCTCCTGCGGACGCGCACCGGACTTCAACGTGTCCAGAATCGAGCGGGTGTCGAGATCGGCATCCTTGCAGTTCTGCCAGCCGTCCCCGCATGCCTGGTTGGCGCGGAACTGGCGGGTGTCGAGCATGTGGAAGTTCGCCAACTTTCCCCAGCGCACCCGGCGATACAGCGGGATCCCGGTGGCGGTGTACTTCTGCTCCTTCCGCAGGGGCATGTTTTCCCAGTACGCGCGGTAGGCCGCGGCACGCCGGGCGGCGAAGATGTCGTTGTCGTTGCTGTTCTGCGGCACGAGGCCGGCGTAGTTGTTCTCGACCTCATGATCATCGGGCACCACCAACCAAGGGGCCACCGCATGTGCGGCCTGCAGGTCCGGATCGGTCTTGTACTGGGCATAGCGTCGTCGATAGGCCGCCAGATCCATGATCTCGCCGCCGACATGGCGTCGCGGGCCCTTTCCGGCGCCACCTTCGTAGATGTAGTCGCCCAGATGCAGCACCAGCCCGGGGCGGTCCTCGGCGAGCCGGCGGTAGGCAGTGAAGTAGCCGTCCTGCCAGGCCGAGCACGAACACATCGCCATGATCAGGTCCCGGCCGACAGCGGTGAGGGCGGGAGCCGTACGGGTCCGTCCCACGGCCGAGATGTGGCCCTGGGCGCGGAAACGGTAGAAGAAGTCCGCATCGGCCGGCAGCCCGCCGACCTCGACATGCACCGAATGGGCTTCGTCACGTCGCGCCGTCGTCTTTCCTGTGGCCACCACCTTGGCGAACCGGTCGTCGGTGGCGACCTGCCACTCGACCTCGACATCGGCCGAGGTCATGCCGCCCAAACCGTCGCTGTTGAGCGGACTCGGCGCGAGCCGGGTCCACAGCACCACACCGTCGGGCGCGGGTTCGCCGGACGCGATGCCCAGCTTGAACGGGTACGGGGAGGCCGCGGCAGCGACGGTGGAAAGAGTGGTGGCCGAGGCGGCGCCCAATCCCCCCAGCACGAAGATTCGACGAGACAGTCCAGCCATGACAGCTCTTTCCATTGGGGGACAACGGGGTGGCCCTGACGTTAGCGGGTACGGTCGACCCTGAACAGAGCCTGAGTAGAACTGGCACAACCTTTCCGCTCGACAGGCCGGCCTTGGCACTGTCTGAGCCTCGACGCGATCGGTGTGGTTCAGTCACCCAGTCTGTGACGCGAAGAGCTCGGCAAAGCGGCCTTCTTCGGTCACGAGTTCATCGAAAGTCCCCTGCTGAACGATGTGCCCTTCATCCAGCACGTAGATCCGATCGACACCACGAAGAGTCCACGCTCGGTGACTGACGAGAATGGTGATGCGGTCCGCACGTGACCCTTCGAGCTCGGTGAAGATCTGGGCCTCAGCTTCGGCATCGATGGCTGACGTCGGCTCGTCCAACAGCCAGATCCCCGCCCCACGGAGGTGAATCCGGGCCAGGGCAAGGCGCTGCCACTGACCACCAGAAACTCCGACGCCGTCGAATTGTTGCCCAAGCTGGGCGTCCAGGCCGCCGATGTCACCGACGAACCCGTCGGCGCGGGCCGCACGCAGCGCCGCCCACAGTTCTTGATCACTGTGACCAAGAACCGGGGTGCCCAGCAGGAGACTCTCTCGGACGGTCAGCTCGTAGCGACCAAACTCCTGAGTGAGCAGTCCGAAGTGGCCAAGTCGTGCTGGCAGGTTCATCTCCGAAGCAAGGTGACCATCGATGCGCACAACCCCGTCGTCGGGCTCAAGCAGGCCAAGGATCGCGTTGACCAGCGTTGTCTTGCCGGCTCCGTTTGCTCCGACGAGGGCGATGACTTCGCCTCGGCGCGCATCGAGCGAGGCCTCGCGCATGACGGGCGCCTGCGTGCCTGGATAGGAGACGGTGAGACCTCGAACCGAGATCTCATACACATCCCGCGTAATCGTCTGGTCGCCCCAGCGCGCCCGTGCTCGATCAACGAACCCACGGTACGAGTTCACCGCGGGCGCTGCTGCCATCAGCATGCCGATGGTGAAGCCGGCATCCGCGGTCGCCGCCATGCCTGAGATCACCCCGACGACCCCTGCGGCGGCAGCCCCTTGTTGGGCGGATCCAGACATGGTGACGGCAAATAGCGCCGCTGCCAAGAACGCTGACGCAGCCAGGCCTGCCGTGCAGATCAGTGCCGTGGACCGTGTCATCATCGATCGGAAGAGGTGGGCGTGCCGGTGGAGCCGTCCGCCTGCCATCTTTGCCACTCGACCCGCAGTGCCGAACGTTCCCAGCTCAGTCGCGGTCCTTTGGTAGACGAGTTGATCCTGGAGATACTCGGCATGCTTCTTTTCCTCCGCCAGTCGTGGCCAGACATTGGCCTCCATCCTGGACACTAGCGAAAACGCCACCAGCGTTGGCAGAATGGCCAGGACAACACACACGGCCGTCCACGGATTAAGGGTCCACAATGAGGCGAACAGCAAGCCCATGGCCAGCAGTGCCTTCAGGCTGTTGATGGCGGCGTCCGATTGGTGTATCACGTGCTCACCGATGGCTTCCCTTGCCGCGCGCGCCTGAGTGGTAACGTCAGATCGAGCGTGATCCGACGCCGGCAGGCCGGCAAGTTTGGTATTCAGTTCACTGTAATAGTGCGGCCTCAGCAGATGTGAAACGATCTGCCCGACTGACAGGGACGCATCGGTGATGGCGCGACCACCCCCGACCACGAGGGCGGTCAAGAGGAGCCACAGCATCACTTCGTTGGGGCTGCCATCAACCGCAGACGTCGTGAGACGCACAACGCAATAGACCTGCAGAGCTGGAGTTGCCGACGCAAACACCGTCAACAGCAGCTGCAGACTCGTGGCGCGGGGCTGCCATATCAAGGAGCGACCAACGGAATAGGCCGCTGACGCGGCACCATTCTTGACACTAGCAAGAAGGTCGCGAGCACGAAGTATGGATAGTGAATTCAAATAGACGCCTCAGGATTCGATCTATTGGATAGAGCGACTCGCTTTGCCTTTAGAATCTCAATATTCTCCGCAATGAGTGAGCTTTCAGGATAGGTACAACGAAGGCGTTCCAATTCGCGAACCATGGTTTCTTCCAATTGCACGTCCCATTGATAGCTGTCCAGTTCGAGATGTAGCAGGTCACGCCGACAACGTTGCCCCGAGTCAAGATACTCCGATGAGAGTTGCAGTAGACACTCCCGCGCAGAGTCGATCTCGAGAGACTCACTGAATTCTTGAGCAAGCTGCAGGCGAACATCGACCAGCTCAGGATTCAGCTCAAGAGCCGCCTCATACCATGAGATAGCATTCGTGGCATCCCCGCTCACTGACGCAAGATTCCCTCGGAGTATGGCATGGTCCGAGGTGTGGTATCCACCTGGCATAGCATTCAAGTATTGGGTCGCCCAGTCATTTCGTTCATTCTCCAGACAGATCTCAACCGCGATATTGTAGTGAGCGTCCGTTTGCGAGTCCAGATCAATTGCTTTATTGCAAAGACTCATTGCCTCATTAAATTCTCCGAGACGACTATGAATCCGAGCCTTGTTCGAGTACAGCGTAGCGAGCGTCGAGCTTAAAGAAGAACGGTGCATCGAATTGAGACTTGAGAGACTGGCTATCGCTTCCGATTCCAAAGCTAGCGCGCCTCTCAAGTCGCTTCTCGCCACAATAAGAGCAAGTCCATTCTTCAACAAGGCACTCTCGATTACCTCATCCACAGAACTCCCCTTTATTGTCAACCTAAGTGCCCTTTCAAGTAGACTCAGAGCATAATCTGTGTCGCGATGCTGCGGAGCAAGGTGACGACTCCAGATCATTGCTCTATCATAGAGCGTTCGAGCCTCGCAAATGATGTCAACTGAGACGATTTGATCTAGATACCAAAGGGCTTCCGTAGGGCGATTGAGCATTACCAGCGATTGACTGCAGATCGCAGCGTACTCAAAGTCTCTAAGACTGTCTTTGGATGCCGAATTGCGAAAATATTCAAGATTCCAAGGGTTGTTGTTTGCAAGGCACTGTTTCGCCTCCGACAGCGTGAGATCAAGGGGTCCACTGTAGCTGGCATTTCGTTCACCAGTAAAGCCAACCGACGATCCGCAGACGTTGAGTAGAATCGGCAAGAAGATCGCATCTCCCGAAGCCAGGTGCTTGACCGGGAAAAGCAAATCCACGCCAGTCATGACGGGACTCAGGGCTTGAACGACGTAATAGAAGCCCTCTTGAATAGTTGACGACTTCGAGTAGCGCTGGATCCCCAGTTCG
>JAKDKP010000061.1 GCA_030453285.1 Propionibacteriales bacterium | reverse complement strand
CCAGGAGCGCCACCGCGCCGAGCAGGGCTGCGGCCGGACGCCAGCCGACCGTTTGGGCCAACCACCCGAAGGCGGGTCCGCCGCCGACCAGTCCTGCGGCCACGCCGACGAAGGTCCGCGCCATGGCTCGTCCGGTGCGGCCCGGTGGTGCCACGCGTGCCGCCACCACGGGTACCAACGCGAATGCGACCCCGTGCCCCAGCGCCGCGACCACCCGCGCCGCCACCGCCCAGGTGAGGCCGGGAGCCGCCGACAGTGCCAGTTGCGCCAACGCCAGGAGCACCGCAGAGATCACCAGGGCCGTGCGCGGGGACAGTCGCCGGGCCAGAGCCATCGCCGGCAGCACGCCGAGTGCGGAGGCGGCCGCACAGCCGGAGACCAGTGAACCGGCCGCGGCCTCGCTGGTGTCGAGGCCGCCGGCGATCTCGGGCAGGGCACTGGCCGGGAAGGTTTCGGCGGTGAAGTAGCAGAACAGCAGGAGGGCGCCGACTGCTGTCACTTTCGCCGGGGCGGCAGTTCTCCGTACGGACATGGCGTTGCCGTCACGAGCACCGGTGCTCACGTCGCATGCTGATCAAGGAAGGATTCGATGTCGCCGGCCCACCTGGCCACCTCCGGTGCGGAGAAGATGTGCCCGGCCGAGGCGTACTCGACGCGAGTGGCGTCCTTGATCAACTTGGCTAGATGTCGAGTGGTGTGGGGCAGCACGATCCGGTCCTGGCCGCCCACCACCACCAGCGTCGGAACAACCACGGCGCGCGCAGCAGTGGTGACATCGATCCGCGCCGCCAGTGCGATCTGCGCCAGCGCACCATCGGGGATCCCCGCCGCGGTCTCGTCCACCGCCGCCCTCCACTGCTCGAGGGTCAGGTCCGCCAAGGCGTCCGGCGAACTGGCGGCCGAGACGATCCCCTCGGCGGCGGCCGTCCGTTCCCCGAGCCGGATCAGCGCCTCGGTCCCGTCGGAGAAGGCGCGGATCTGCGGATCGGACGTCGCGAAGCCGACGGTGAGAATCAGCGCCGACACCCGCTCGGGGTGGCGAGCGGCGAGTGTCATGGCGACGGTGGTCCCCAGGGACAGACCGAGCACGGGGAATCTCTGCCAACCTCGGGCATCGGCCACCGCGATGGCCTGGTCGACCAACTCGTCCACACTCAGATCGCCGACGGGCACCAGTGAACCCTCCGATCCGGGGTAGTTCGCGCCGGCGAGATGGAATCGTCCACTCAGGTGGGCGGCCAGGGTGGCGAAGTTGGCCGCGACACCGCCCATGGCTCCGTGCGTGAGCAGCAACGGTCGCCCGTTGCCCCACTCGACCACCGTCGTACCGTGGAGTCTGTTCAGTTCGTCTGCCATGGTCGTGACGCTAGAGTTTGACGCCGGTGTCAAGGTCAAATCCCGGTCGCCACTGGAGGTGCGGAGTTCATGTTGATCGGTGAGTTGTCCCGGCGTGGCGGAGTGTCGGCCAGGTCGCTGCGCTACTACGAGCAGCAGGGCCTGTTGCGGTCGGAGAGGCTGATGAACGGCTATCGCGACTACGACGAGGACGCGGTGGTCGTCGTACGGCAGATCCGGGCCCTGATGGACGCCGGATTCGGCAGCAAGGACATTGCGGTGCTGCTGCCCTGTGCCCGCGGCGAGCGCCCCGAGATCGACATCTGTCCCGACACGTTGTCGACGATCCGAGGGGCCATCGACCGGGTGACCGCCGAAGCCGAAGAGCTGCGAAGTCACGAGCGCTCGATGGCGCGGCTGCTTGGTTGACCGGGCGAGCGTACGGTGAAGACATGGACATTGCCGAGGCCCTGGCTTTCCTGCGATCGCGCCGGAACGGGGTGCTGGCCACCGAATCCGACGACGGCCGTCCGCAGTTGTCGAACCGTGGTTCGGTGTCGGCGACGATGATCTGATCCGGATCTCGGTCACCGAGCCGCGCGCCAAGACCCGTAACCTGCGACGACGCCCGCGGGCGAGTCTGCACGTCACCAGCGAGGACTTCTGGTCGTACGTGGTGGTCGACGGCGACGTGACGCTGAGCGCCACGGCCACCGACCCGCACGACGAAGCCGTCGACGGGCTGGTGGCGTTGTATCGCGCGATGCAGGGCGAGCACCCCGACTGGGAGGACTATCGGCGTGCCATGGTGGCCGACCAGCGGGTGCTGCTGACCCTCACACCGACGCGCACGTACGGAATCCTCTCGACCTGAGGTCCAACAGCTCCGACCCGTTCCGACCAGAGGAAGTTGATCATGCCCCGGATGAAGCTGCAGAGGGCCAGCGGCCCTTTGGTCTCCGGCCGAGGCGGCGGCCCTCGCGCTCACCGAGGAGGCGACGGTGCTGGGTGAGGGCGGTGTCAGCGACGCGACCTATGACGAGGCGGTGGCGCAGTGGCAGGAGAAGGGGACCGCGAGTCTGATCATGGCGATCGCCACCATCAACGTGTGGAATCGAATCGCGATCAGCACCGGACTGCGCGACACGGATCTATGATCTCCGTTGGGAGAGTTGGACCGATTGTCTGGACCTCTGTCTATGCTGAGGTTCGGTGTGGTCGTGCTTGAGTGAGAGGCGAGGGGTTCCGATGACACGAGAAATAGAGATCCGCTTGATTGGCCACCAGAGTGCTGACGGTGAATTGATGGCGGCAGATGCAATCAATTTGATCTCCTCCTTCAGGGAACTGGCCTACCGGCTCACCCGCTCCGTGGTTGAGAGGCCGAGTTTGGGTCGCGCGCCCGGGACCGTTGAACGTCTTGCCGCGGTGCGGGTGGCTCTCCGTCCAGGAAGTACTCGCGTTGTGTTTGTCGTTGGCGATGAAGCGGCTCTACTGGATCCACCGGTTACCGACGCTGTTGACGAGACCTTCTGGTCGATCGTCGAGGGGGTGGCGGAGAACAAACGGCCCGATGGTGTGTCGGATGGCGTGTCCGACTCTGTCGATGACTTGGTTTCGGCGCTGGGAAAGGCTGCCCCACAAGTCGAATTCAGGATTGCTGGTCGACCATCAAGGTTTATTCGTACGGCCACCATGAGTCGGGAGCCGTGGCGGCGTCGTGGCCGGGAAGTGACGGATGAGGCCAGTCTGCACGGTGTGCTCGAAATGGTCGATCTACACAGTTCACGATTCCGCCTGCGCGACCTGGCAGGGAACTCGGTTGATCTCGTCGATGTCGTCGATGCCCTGAGTGTGGCCCACCTCGTCGGAGAGCAGGTGATTGCCGTCGGCCCACTGGCGGTTGGTCAAGGGACTCAGCACCATCGGATGGAGGGGCCCAAGATCGCCGTCCCGGAAGACTTGGCGGCGCGGCTCGGTCAGGCTCCATTCCCGAACCTCGGTGAGATGGTCCAGGCAGCACAGCAACTGCCAGCCGTGGCAGCCGTTGACCTGACCGACGAGGAGCTCGACGAGTTCTTGGCAGAGATCCGTGGCTGACGACATCGTCCTCGTCGACACCGACGTCTGGAGCTGTGTCGTGATGACGGACAAGAACAGGGACCCGCGGGTGGAAGGTTGGCGGCGAGCCTTGCTGGGGAAACAGATCACCATTGCCGCACAGACCGAAGGCGAGTTGCGTTTCGGGGCAGACGTCAAGGGTTGGGGGCCAACGCATGTAGCCCAACTTGAGGCCAAGCTGGCAACGACTCCGACGATTCTCGTGGATTCCGAGGTCATCAAAGCGTTCGCGAACATCCGGGCAGAATGCAGGAAGCTCGGCCATGCGTTGGCGGACAAGCAACATATGGGGGACGCTTGGATTGCGGCAACGGGCCGGGCGCACGGGCTGGCGCTTCTTTCGGGTGACGCCATCTATGCTGGAGCACTCGGGGTACTCCTCCTCGCCCCCTCCGCAGGCTGATCGCGCGAAGGTGGAACCCTTTCGGGCGTATCAGTGTTTCGTACGGTCGGCGTGGCCGTACCGGGGGTCGGTGCCCAGCCGTCGCCGCCAGATGAGCCCACTCACGATCATCACCACGCCGCCGACCACCATCAGGACACTGGCGGCGATCGCGAGACCATTACCGGAGACGGCTTTCCGGGCGAGCAGTCCGAAGCCGGCCAGCAGGACGACCGCGGCACTGATCAGGAGAAGAGTGTTCCGCCGCACATCGGCGGGCTTCACGGCTGTCATCAGGCGCGCCAGCCGGAGAGGGTCCGACAAGAGTTGCCAAGGTCCATGCCGGTGACCCTAGTCCGGACGGCGGTCCGGTGGTTGCGCTATCCACAGACCTCTTCAACGAGCATCTCTCCACGGATAGGTTGACATCCAAACGACCTCCCGCGCGGCGTTCGACAGGAGGACAGCAATGACGTTTGCCGACATCACCATGGTCCCGGTTTCCAGCGACCGCAGGACCGCCTACCTGGCCTTCTCGCGCAGGATGGCCGCGGTCTACCTCGACCACGGTGCCGAACGGATCGTCGACTATTGGCAAGTGGGGGATTCGACCAACCAGCAGGAGTTCCACGCCGACGGGGCCGACCACGACCCGGAGGAGCTGCACGGATTGGCGAGCGTTGTCGGCGCGGGCAGTGCGGAGTCGATCGTCGTCACGATCACCGAATGGCCGTCAGCCGACGTACGCGAACGGGGCACTGCGGCCGCGACGAAGGACGCACGCGTGCTGGCCACCCTCGATGAGGATCCCGTCTTTGACGGTCGACGGCTGGTCGCGGCGAGTTTCGAGGAGGCGCTGAGCCTGCCAGAGCCCGACTGAGTCGCGCTCAGCCGAGCGCCAGTCGTACGGCCAGCAGGATCATCACCACGCCGATCACCACATCCAGGATTCGCCAGGTGATCGGCCTGGCCAGCCAACGCGAGAGTGCCCGCGCCCCGAGCCCCAGGGCCAGGAACCACATCACACTGCCGGCGACCGCGCCGGCGCCGAACAACCAGCGCCCGTCGGGACCCTGCTGATTGGCCAGGGACCCCAACAGGACAACGGTGTCGAGGTAGACGTGTGGGTTGAGCCAGGTCAGGGCCACGGTCGTGCCCGCGACGGCACCAACGCTGCGCCCCACACTCGACGACGGGTCGAGGTGGTGGGCCGTACGGGCACTCCACAGCGAATACAGTCCGTATCCCAGCAGATACGCCGCGCCCAGCCAACGCAGCACGACCAGCACCACCGGGAACCGGTCCACCAGCACGCCGACGCCGCTCACCCCAGCCATGATCAACACCGCATCGGAGAGGATGCAGATCGCCATCACCACACCGACGTGCTGCCGCAACAGTCCCTGCTTGAGGACGTACGCGTTCTGGGCGCCGATGGCGATGATCAAGGTCAGGCCGCTGAGCAGACCGGTGAGGGTGGCAGTCATGATGTGCCAACGCTAGAGGCGGCCAACGCATCAGGGAAGCGAATGTTCTTCACCAATCCACAGTTCTGCTTCATGACAGACTGGGCCCGTGACCGTACGCTCCCTCCCGTCCAGCGAACAGCTTGCCGCCCTCCTCGCGGTCGTCGACGAGGGCACCTTCGAAGCGGCAGCCCGGCGCCTGTCCCTCACGCCCTCGGCGGTCAGCCAACGAATTCGTGCCCTCGAATCGACGGCCGGACAAGTGGTCGTGGTCCGTACCACACCCTGTGCGCCGACCGAGGCAGGCACCGTCCTGCTGCGGATGGCTCGACAGCAGCAACTGCTCGCCGATGAAGCCATGGCCGAGCTCAACGGGCAGGCGGGCGGTGCACGGACATTCGCCGCCGGTCGTGCTGACCTGCCGATCGCGGTGAACGCCGACTCGCTGGCGACCTGGTTCGTGCCGGCCTTGACCGAGTTCGCCGGCTGGGACGTCGACCTGCGTCTCCATGTCGAGGATCAAGATCATTCCTCGGTGCTGCTCCGCCGCGCCGCGGTGCTGGGTGCAGTCACGTCCGACCCGGTTGCGGTGGGGGGCTGCTCGGTCGAACGGCTCGGGGTGATGCGGTACGTCCCCGCCGCGGCGCCAGCCCTGGTCGAGCGGCACTCGCGTGGTCGGAGGATCGATTGGGGGGCGCTGCCGGTGGTCAGGTTCAACGCCAAGGACGACCTGCAGCACCGACTGCTGGCCGACCACCACGTCACCAACCCACCGGCGCACCTGGTGCCGAGTTCGCAGGGATTCCTGGCTGCCGTACGGGCCGGGCTCGGTTGGGGCATGCTGCCGCTGGACCAACTCGACGACGACTTCGACTCCGGCGCCCTCGTACGACTCGGGGCACGTGCCCACGTCGACGTCACCCTGCACTGGCAGTGTTGGCGTCTGGATTCCGACTTGGTCCGACGAACGTCACGGGCAGTCCGGTCCGCCGCCCGCGCACTCCACCGCTGAGCCCGCACGTCCACAACCGGTCAGCCTGGAGCGAATGCTGGAAATGGTGGCAGCAGATCGACCCTGTTGACCGGTTTTGCGGTGCCGCACCCGGGCCGACGCGCTGGGCGGCGTCGCTCCGGCGATGGATGGCTCATGCTGCTCGCCAACATCGGGTCGTGATGCTCGGCATGCTGTTCACCATCTGCGAGGTGTGGTGGTTGTACGCAGTCGGGCTGTTCCTGTTCATGATGATCATGCCGCTGGCCGAGGCCTCCGAACAGACGATCATCCACAAGGTCGTCCCGTATGAGAAGCAGGGCAGGCTCTTCGGGCTGGCCCATGGCGTGGAGTCGGGCTCGGCTCCGGTCTCCTCCTTCGTGATCGGCGCGATCGCACAGTTTGCGCTGATCCCCATGGCCTCGGCCGAGGGCCAAGCCATGTTCGGGTGGCTGCTCGGTGCCTGGCGCATGGCATCGCCCTGGTCTTCGTCGCTGCCAGTCTCATCATGCTGATCGTCGTGCTGCTCGCCTTCGTCAGCCGCCCCTGTCACACACTCGCGGGGGGCCTTCGCCAGCGCCCGTTGATCATGGTCGGGCGATGCCCGAGCAGACCCTTGCGAACGCGACCGAGTGGCGCGACCGAGTGGTCAGTAGCCGGTGGCTCCGTCGACTCGTTCCCGCAGCAGGTCCATGTGGCCGAGGTGGCGGGCGTACTCCTCGATCAGGTGAGTCAGGATCCAGCGCAGGTTGAGTTCCTGGCCGTGGCGGCGGCCGACGACCGCCCCGTCCAGATCGGACCACTCGGCCTGACGCGTCCGGGTCAGCTCCACTTCGGCACGGTAGGCATCGACATCCGCTGCGGCGGTGGCGTCCGACGCATCAGTGATGTCACCCTCGGGATTTTCCCGAGTGGACCACATGTCGGGGACATCCTCGCCGTGCAGCACCTCGCGGAGCCAGTAGGCCTCGACCTCGGCCAGATGGCGGACGACCCCGATCAGGCTGAGGACCGACGGCGGGGCGGAGCGCTGCGCGAGCTGCTCGCCGGTCAGCCCGGAGATCTTGAGCAGCAGCGACTGGCGATACAGCTCAAGCCAGTGGTCCAGCAGCTCACGCTCGCCGCCCAGCATCGGGCCGTCGGAACGGGTGTCGTCGAACGGGGCAACAATGATGTCGGTCATGGGCACATCCTCACAGCCCGACAGACGCTGGGGCCAACGGTTTGCCGCGGCGGCAATCACAACGCGCGATCAGGGGAAGATCTGGCCGGGTACTCGCGGCCACAACTTCCCCGATCCCGACCAATGGGCCCGAGACGTCAGCCGACGCCGAATTTGGGGGCTTCGATCACCGGGCAGGTGTCCATCACCACGTCCAGGCCGGCTGACGCGGCTCGGGCGGCCGCCCCCTCATCGATCACGCCGAGTTGCAACCAGACGGCCTTCGCGCCGACGGCGATGGCCTGGTCGACCACTTCTCCGGCCAGGGCGGAGTTCACGAACACGTCCACCACGTCGATGCTGCCGGGCACATCGTCCAAGGTTGCGTAGCCCGTCGCGCCGTGCACGGCCTCCGCCTTGGGATGTACCGGAACGATCTCGTGGCCGAGCCCCTGCACGAAGCGCGCGACCCCGTACGCGATCCGGTCCGGATTGTCCGACAGCCCGACCACGGCCCATCGGCCGGGGGTGCGCAGCAGGCGTTCCATGACGGCGGGGTCATTGCGGTGGCTCATGGCCCCTACAACATCGCGGGCCGGACGAGCATTCCTGCGGCGGTGATCCTCGGTGCGGCGATCCGCCAGCAGCCGTTCACCTGCGGGCGAATCGTGGGCCGCTCTGGACTGGAGTTCACTGCCGCGGCGGCTGTCCCGGTTGACCGGGGAACTGACCCGGCTGGTCGGGAACCTGACCCGGCTGACCCGGAACCTGACCTGGCTGGCCGGGGCCGGGGCCGGGGGCCCGGCCCTGGTCGGGAATGCCGAGGCCTCCCTTGGCGGCGTCGCTGGCCCGGTTCAGCTTGTCGCTGTACTTGCCTCCGGTCCTGCTGTTGACCGCACCCTCGACCTTCTCCAAGGCATCGCGCACCTTGTCGGGGTTCTTCTGGGCGATGCCCTTGAGCTTGTTCACGATGGTGTTGAAGTTGGCCATGAGGTCCTCCCTTGGGGCACCGGATTGGTGTGCTGTCCACGCTATGTCACCTACCTGTGCGCACGCTGTGCTTCAGCGATGAACCCGCTCGATCCGGCATCCCCTGGCCGGAGCTGGCGCACGGGTCTCGATCGCGTTCCGATCGGGCCGTCGTCCGATCGCTGAGGAGTCGCGGGATTGCACCCGTCCGGGTAACGGGTGTAGGCGTGGGGGAATGACGAACCGTCCCGAGCAGGAGTCCAGCGTCGTTGTGCCCGAAGGGGAGCGAGGGTTCTTCGGCCATCCCTGGGGCCTGGCCAACCTGGCCGGGGTCGAGATGTGGGAGCGGTTCAGCTTCTACGGCATGCAGGGACTGCTGGCGTTCTACATCTATTACGCCACCACCGACGGCGGACTCGGCATGTCCGAGGTGGAGGCGACGTCCGTCGTCGGCGCGTACGGCGGGCTGGTCTATCTCTCGGCCATCCTCGGGGGCTG
>JAKDKP010000640.1 GCA_030453285.1 Propionibacteriales bacterium | reverse complement strand
AGGGTGCCACCTTGTCGGTCAGTCTGACCACCCCGTACAGGGCCGAGACGATGCGGATCTGCCGGGTGGCTCGGCGGCGGGAGGCGGTGTCGACCGACGGCAGGTCGAGAGCGTCGAAGAGCACGCCACTGTAGAGCCGTGCCGCGCTGGTGGCCGGTGCGGTGTCCAGCACGGTGTTGCGGCGCACCTCATCGCCAAGGTTGGTCGAGACCTTCAAGATCTCGAAGGCCTCGGCCCTGCGTGAGGTGGTGGCCAGCGCGGCCGCGACCTGGGCCCTGGCCTCGGTGAGCTCGGGGAGCGACAGCGAGGTGTGGTCCATCGATTTCCCTGTCTGGGCAGGGGTCTTGGACTCCGATGGGGGCAGCACGATGAGCACCGCTGCACCCTAGCCCATCGGCGATCAGGTGACCATGACGTCGAGGTCGGTCAAGACCCCGCGCGCTCCGACGACGCCGATGCCGGTCATCCAGACCGCGTCCGAGACCGCCCAGGCGTTGCCCGACTTCACCGCGGACTGGTTGCCCCACAGCGGAGATTTCATCACCTCGGCCGCCCGATCCCGGCCGGATTGGCCGTAGGCGCACACCGCCATCATGGCCCCATCGGTGATCGACAAGTCCTCGGTCGAGACCTTGGCGAAGCGCCGATCGGCGGCTCCGTTGAGTTGCTGTGGTTCGGGGCGGGTCACACCAGAATCGGCAAGAACCTGTCCCACAAAGGAATCTGGGCCGTAGATGCGTAGGTCCTCACCCATGAAGCGGGTCACCGACAGGGTTCGAGCCGGATCAACCCTTGCCCTCAATTGCGAGGTGGTGCTGCGGTATTCGTCCATCAATTTCGCGGCGGCCCCGCCGCGAGCCACCGCCTTGCCGTCCAGCAGCACATTCTCTTTCCAGGTCTTGCCGACCGTGGCGGTGAACACGGTCGGGGCGATGGCATTGAGCTGGTCGTAGAACTGTTCCTGACGGAAGTTGGTGCCGATGATCAGGTCGGGCTCGAGACCGGCGATCTGCTCGAGGTTCGGTGTCTGGAAGGGGCCAACCGATGGCACCGCACGGATCGTTCGTCCCAGGTAGGACGGGGCGATCTGGTCGGCTCCGGTGGCGGCCCCCACGATCTTGCCCTGCAACCCAAGGGCGCACAGGCTGTCGAGCTTGTCGGTGTCGAGGACGACGATTCGCTGGGCATCGGCGGGCACCCGGGTCACTCCGCGGGCGTGCTCGACCTCCATCGTTGAAGCGGTGGCCTCGGTCGGTGCGGTCGGGCCCAGCAGCCAACGTCCGTGCTCTGCCGTGCCGAGCAGAGCGGCGAAACAGGCGGGGGAGTCGAAGCGCGGGATGCACAGCCAGTCGATCGATCCGGCGCGGCTGATCAGCGCTGCGGTCTCACCGTCACCGATCACCGCGTAGTCCTCGATCGGGGTGCTCGCGGGTCGGCTCATGGCCCCAGCGTAGGAGGCTTGTCGGTGGGGCGTCCTACGATGACGACGTGCCTGCTGCGACTCCCTCCACGACCCTGACGACCGGTGGCGCCCGCGATCACCTCCGGGTGCGCGGAGCGCGCGAACACAACCTCAAGGACATCTCCGTCGAGCTGCCGCGGGACAGCCTCATCGTCTTCACCGGCCTGTCCGGATCTGGCAAGTCCTCGCTCGCGTTCGACACGATCTTTGCCGAGGGCCAGCGGCGCTACGTCGAGTCACTGTCGGCCTACGCCCGGCAGTTCCTCGGACAGATGGACAAGCCCGACGTCGACTTCATCGAGGGCCTCTCGCCCGCGGTCTCCATCGACCAGAAGTCCACCAACCGCAACCCGCGCTCGACCGTGGGGACGATCACCGAGGTCTATGACTACCTTCGGCTGCTGTTCGCGCGCGCGGGCCGGCCGCACTGCCCGACCTGCGGCGAGCCAGTGGGTCGGCAGACCCCGCAGCAGATCGTGGACCAGCTGATCCAGCTGCCTGACCGCACCCGGTTCCAGGTGCTCGCGCCGGTGGTGCGCGAGCGCAAGGGCGAATACCTCGACCTGTTCGCCGAGCTGCAGA
>JAKDKP010000639.1 GCA_030453285.1 Propionibacteriales bacterium | reverse complement strand
ACTCCGAGGAGACCGAGGTGACGGTTCCGCTGGGTTCGGCGTACGCCGCATCGTGGTTGGCCAGGGACTCGGTGAGCCACGACCAGCCGACACTGTTCAACAAGGGATCGGTGACCATCTCGGGATCGATCTCGGCACGCGCGAAGGAGACACACCGGAAGGTGCCCTGCCAGGCGGCGTTCCCGGCGGGATCGTGCAACAGGATCAGCCGGCCACTGCCCACGTCCTCGCCGGCCACGATCACGTCGGCACTGATGGCGGCGGAGTAGGGGGCAATGCGTTGAGGAGACGGTATTTCGTCCACCGACAACTCGGGTCGCCAGACGGCAGCCTTCAACTCCGCCAGTGCTCGTTCGAAGGCTTGCGGTTGGGACAGATCAGTCTTGGCTCCCACGTCGGGGAGTTTAGGGTCGCGGCGGCGACCCGGTGGAAAGGCGCGCCGACCGAAACGTGGCGTTCGATCGCCAGACGTTTCGCACCGGCTGGTGAGGCCGCTTCGGCTGCATGGGAGGATTCCTCAGGACATGACTGACACCGCGCTTGCCCCGCTTCTCGCCGCCGCCGCCAGCACCGAACCGACCCGGATCCCGGTCTGGTTCATGCGCCAGGCCGGCCGTTCCCTTCCCGAGTACCGACAGGTGCGGACGGGTCACTCGATGCTCGAGTCGTGCGCCAATCCCGAGTTGGTCACCGAGATCACGCTGCAACCGGTCCGCCGGCACCGAGTCGATGCCGCCATCTTCTATTCCGACATCATGGTGCCCCTGCGCGCCATCGGCGTCGGAGTCGACATCCAATCCGGTGTCGGACCGGTGATCGAGAAGCCGATCCGCGGCCCGGAGGATCTCCAGGTTTTGCGGCCGTTGGAGCCGGAAGACGTCACGTACGTGACCGAGGCTGTCCGGATGCTGGTGGCTGAGTTGGGGGAGACTCCGCTGATCGGCTTCGCCGGTGCACCGTTCACCTTGGCCAGCTATCTCGTCGAAGGTGGGCCCAGCAAGGACTATCGCCGGACGAAGGCGATGATGGTCGCTCGCCCCGACCTGTGGAACGACCTCTGTGCTCGCCTGGCCGCCATCAGTGCGGCCTTCCTGCGGGTGCAGATCGACGCGGGTGCGCGCTGCGTCCAGCTCTTCGATTCCTGGGCCGGGAGCCTGTCGCGGCAGGACTACACCGCGCACGTGATGCCGCACTCGGCCAGCGTCTTGGCGAGGGTCGACGATGTGCCACGGATCCATTTCGGCGTGGGGACCGGGGAACTCCTGGCCGACATGACTCGGGCGGGTGCGGACGTGATCGGCGTCGACTGGCGGATCTCGTTGGACGAGGCCGCCGAACGGGTCGGCGGGCGGACCCCGGTGCAGGGCAACATCGACCCCGCCCTGCTGGGTGCCCCGTGGCCGGTGCTGGCGCAGCGGGTACGAGACGTGATCCGCGCAGGTGCGCACGCGCCGGGGCACATTGTGAACCTGGGACACGGGGTGCCACCCGACACCGACCCGGCCGTGCTGACGCGGATCGTCGACCTGGTGCACGCCGAGGGGCTGGGACTGCGCGCAGAGGAGCGGGCGGCGTGAAGGTTGCCGTCGTTGGCGGCGGCATCTCCGGGCTGACGGCCGCCGACTACCTGGCCGACAGCGGCGCCGAGGTCGTCCTGCTGGATGCCAGCCCAGTGCTGGGTGGGAAGCTGCGGACTGCCTCGGTGGCCGGAGTTGATCTTGACGTCGGGGCGGAATCGGCCATCGTCCGAGGTGGCTCGCTGACGATGGCGGAGTTGATCACCGCCCTGGGGCTCGAGACGGTCCGGCCGACCGGTGCCCGGTCGGCGGTGTATGTCGATGGGCGGCTGGTACCCGTGCCGCCGCAGGTGCTGGGCGTCCCGTACGAGGTTGATCAACTCGGTGAGCTGCTGACCGCGTCGGGGCTTGATCGTGCGCGGCGCGAGCCGGACCTGGCTGCGCCGGCCCTGGAGGGTGACGTGGCGATCGGACGGCTGGTGGCCGACCGGTTCGGTGACGAAGTCGTCGATCGGCTGCTGGAGCCGATGCTG
>JAKDKP010000060.1 GCA_030453285.1 Propionibacteriales bacterium | reverse complement strand
GACTGTCCGACCCGTAGGCCTCAGCGGCCCACACCGAGTCGTACCCCTGCTCCTCGGCACGTCGGGCCAGGGTGAGCTGTCCTTGCGGATCATCGGCGCCGACCATGTACCCGAGGTTGAGACCAAGTTTCATGCCACCAGCGTAGAGGTGGCCCGATGCTGGCGTTGTCGGTGAGCCACGATGCGCCCAGTGGGACGGCAGAACAGGTGGCTGTGCCGTCGCCGGAGCGGCCGGAATTGACACCGCGGTGAGCAGCCGGACCGCCGTGGGCGGAATTGGCACCGTCCAATCACCCGTTAGGGTCTGGACCATGCAACTTCGGCAGGTGGGTCACACCGGACTCCAGGTGTCCCGACTCGGGTTGGGCACGATGACCTGGGGACGCGACACCGATGCCCGGACCGCACGCGAGCTGCTCGCCACCTTCACCGATGCCGGTGGCACCCTGCTCGACACCGCGGCCGCGTACGGGGCCGGAGACGCCGAGTTGATCATCGGAGAACTGCTGGACACCGTCGTGCCCCGCGACGACGTGGTAATTGCGACCAAGGCCGGATTCCGGATCGCCGGTGGGCAACGGATCGTCGACACCTCCCGCCGTGCCTTGCTGCGCGACCTGGAGGGCTCCCTGCGTCGGCTGGGGACCGACCACGTCGACATCTGGCAGGTGCACGCCTGGGGCCAGGCGCCGCTCGAGGAGACCCTCGACACCCTCGACCATGCCGTACGGAACGGCATGGCCCGCTACGTCGGCCTCTCCAACTTCGTCGGATGGCAGACCGCCCAGGCCGCCACCTGGCAGCTCGCCGACCCTCGGCGGGAACGGATCGCGTCGGCCCAGGTCGAATACTCCCTGCTCGCCCGCCGCGCAGAGGTGGAGGTGCTGGCTGCCGTACGGGCCTTCGATCTCGGCTTCTTCCCGTGGTCGCCGCTCGGCCGAGGGGTGCTGTCGGGCCAGTACCGCCACGACATCCCCCGCGGGTCGCGCGCTGCGTCGGCGCACTTCAGCTGGTTCGTCGAGCCCTACCTGGAGAGCCGGCCACGGGCAGTCGTGGAAGCGGTCGCCAAGGCGGCCGAGGGTCTCGACCTGACCCCCTTGGAGGTCGCCCTGTTGTGGGTCCGTGACGCCCCCGGCGTGACTGCTCCCCTGCTGGGTTGTCGGTCGGTGACGCAACTGACCGAATGCCTGTCCAGCGAGGACGCTTCGCTGCCCGACCAGATCGCGCGGGCTCTCGATGACGTGTCCGGCGGTCCGATCGCCGCCCGCGGCTGATCACGGTCGCCCACCCACCCAAGGCGCAGGGCCCGACCCCGGCGTACGGGAGCGGGCCCTGCTGATCATGATCAGTTGATCATGTCTGGATCATCATGGGGTGTTGATCAACGGCCTCGCCGCTTCCAGGCGACGGCGACCGCGGGACGAGGCACCGAGGAGCCACCGTCGGGCCAGTTGCTCTTGGGTGCATCCACGGTGGAGCCGGTCTCTTCGCCAGGGTGCTGGACGCAGACGATCACTCGATCGTCGCTGACCCACGGGCCACAGCATTCCGAGGTCTGCGGGACACTCAGGAACTGCTGCACGAATCCCCGCTGATCACCGGCGACGGGGGCCTTGAACAGTCCGTCGTTGGTGCCCAGGGCGTTGCCGTCGGTGGCGATCCACAGGTTGCCGTGCTCGTCGAAGGTGACATTGTCGGGGCACGAGATGGGCGAGACCTGCGACTTGTCGAAGCCGGCGAAGTAGGTGCCCGGGTCCTCGGGATCCCCGGCGAGCAGGAAGATTCGCCAGGTGAACGTCGTGGACCGTGGATCCTTGCCGTCCTCGTCCAGTTCGATGATGTGCCCGTGCTTGTTGTTCTTGCGCGGGTTGGCCTCATCCACCGCTTCGGTCCGCGCGGTGTTGTTGGTGCACACGATGTAGACCGTGCCCGAGGTCGGGTGCGGCTCGACGTCCTCGGGCCGATCCATCTTGGTCGCCCCCATCGCGTCGGCTGCCAGGCGGGTGTAGATCAACACCTCCTCGACGGTGAACCCCTCGACGTAGGAGACCTTGTCGGTACACAGGGCAATCCACTGACCGACGCCGTCGAACTCGCCGTCGGCGGGCAGGGCACCATCTCCCTCGACCTCGCGTGGGGAGTCACCGGCGAACTTGGCGACATACAGGGTTCCGCGGTCGAGCAGGGTGGCGTTGTGCTTCTTGGCCGCAGCGCTGTCGCCGGAGGCCATCTTTTCGGATGAGACGAACTTGTACAGGTAGTCGAACCGCTCGTCGTCGCCGGTGTAGACCGCGACATACCCGTTGGCATCGACCAGGGGCTGGGCGGCCTCGTGCTTGGTGCGTCCCAGCATGGTGCGCTTCTTCGGGGTGGAGTCGGGATCGAACGGATCGATCTCGACGATCCACCCGAACCGGTTGACCTCGTTCGGCTCCTGCGCCAGGTCGAACCGCTGGTCGAACTTCTCCCACTTGCGTCCGCTGGCGCCGGGCGTCACCCCGTACCTCTTCAGACGCTTCGCCTGGGTGGAATCGGTGACGGAGTCGGCGTTGGCGAAGTAGCCGTTCCAGTTCTCCTCAGCGGTCAACCAGGTGCCCCACGGGGTGAGTCCGCCGGAGCAGTTGGACAGCGTGCCGAGCACGGTCTTGCCCTGCGGATCCGCCGCGGTCTTCATGTCGTCATGGCCGGCCGCCGGGCCGGTGATCTCGAACGGCGAGTTGGTGTGGAAGCGTCGATTGAGCTTGTGGTCGATGATCGGCTTCAGCGCGCCGGTACGGGCCTGCCCGCGCACCGCGACGACCGACAGTCCGTGGGCGGCCCAGGCGACCTCGACCTGCGCTCTGGTCGGGTTGGCCGCGGAGTACCCGCGGAACATGATCTCCTCGTTGGTGTACTCGTGGTTCACGCACATCAATTGATCATGACCGGTGAGCGGGAAGAGACCGAGGTAGTCGTTGTTGTAGCCGAACTGCTGTCGCTGGGTGGCGGCGGTCTGCGCGTCGACGTCGAAGCCCGGGACACCGGAGAACAGCGGATCCCCCCACCGGATCACCACGTCCTGGTCGTAGCCCGTGGGCACCTCGATGGCGTCGGTGGTGTTAGGGGCGACGGCATCGAATTGATGCCCTCGTCCGGGCTTGCGGTCGCGGCCCTTCCCGCGACCCGGTTCAGCGGCGGCGAGCTGGGCGCCCGTCCCGGCCAAGGCGCCGGCCACCCCGACCACGGCCGTGGCACGAAGCACCCCGCGACGCGAGACGGCGCCGTTCAGAATGTCACCGAAGTACTCGTTGTCCGATGTGTTCGGCACTTCGTGGAAGCAGGCGTTGGCGCACTTGTACTCACACGTCATCGATGAGCGCTTGGCGTGCCCGTTGATCAACGGCAGCATGCGCAATCTCTTCTGATCTGACATTTCTCTCCTCCGGGAACTGGGCAGTGACATCGGGCAGTCAAGCCACGCCGTTGACCCAAAGGCCCAACGGCGGATGAACGCCACCTGAACTCGGGCGTCCCATCAGAGGGCCCCTCCAGACGGGTTGGGTCACAGGGGCCGTGGCCGTCAGAGAGTGGGGACGACCCGCAGCACCTTGCGCCGCAACCACACGTCACGGGTGCCGTCACGGTAGCGGCGCAGTCGGCTGAGCTCCCAGCCTCCGTACTCGGCGTGATCGGTCAGCAGCTTGCGTACGGCGTTGCGTGGCATCGAGCGATCCAGCCGAACCTTCTCGATCTCCCAGGCGAGGTGTCGCGCCAGAATCGGTTCTGTTGATCGAGCCATGGCGACACCGTACGCCCTCGATCGAGTGAGGTTCGCGAGCTCAGGCCTGCTGCAGGAACCGGTCCAGCACGCGCGTGCCGAACTCCAATGAGTCGGTCGGCACGCGCTCGTCCACGCCGTGGAACATGCCGACGAAGTCGAGCTCGGCCGGCAGGCGCAACGGGGCGAACCCGAAGCTGCGGATGCCAAGCTTGTCCCACGCCTTGGCGTCAGTACCGCCACTCATCAGGTACGGCACCGCCTTGGCACCGGGATCCTCGACGGCCAGGCAGTGCTGCATCGCCTCGACCAGGGCACCGGAGAACTCGGTCTCCACCGCCGCATTGTCCTGCTCGAACTCGTAGCGCACCTTGTCACCCAACAGTTCCTTGATCGTGGCCAAGAACTCCTCGCGCCCACCGGGCACGAACCGTCCGTCGATCGAGGCCGTCGCCTGGCCGGGGATCACGTTGTGCTTGTAGCCACCCCCCAGCATCGTCGGGTTGGCCGTGTTCGACATGGTCGCGCCGACCATCCGCGAGATGCTGCCCAACCGGGTGAGGGTCTGCTCGACCTCATCAAGGTTGAGCTCGATGTCGAGCGCCTCGGAAACCGCGTCCAGGAAGGCCTGCTGGGCCGAGGTGATTTTGTACGGCCACTTGTGCTGGCCGATCCGGGCGACAGCTGCGGCCAACTCGGTGACGGCGTTGTCATCGTTGCGGAAGGAGCCGTGACCGGCGCGGCCATCGGCGAACAGATTGAGCCAGGCCATCCCCTTCTCGGCGGTCTGGATCAGGTACAGCCGCAGATCGTCGCGGATGGTCAGCGAGAAGCCGCCCACCTCGCCGATCGCCTCGGTGCATCCTTCGAGCAGGTCGCGATGCTCGTTGACCAGCCAGGTGGCGCCGTACTGCGAACCTGCCTCCTCGTCGGCGGTGAAGACCAGCTTGATCGGCCGCCGGGGTGCAGCACCAGCCCGCGCCCGAGCCCGTACGACGTCGAGCACCATCGCATCGAAGTCCTTCATGTCCACCGCACCACGGCCCCACACGCAGCCGTCGGTGATCTCCCCGGCGAACGGGTCGACCTGCCAGTCGGCGGCGTTGGCGGGCACCACGTCGAGGTGGCCGTGCACCAGCAGCGGCGGGAGTGTGGTGTCGGTGCCCTCGGGGGCCCAGTCGGCGACCAAGGACGCCCGGGAGTTGGCTGACTCGAGAATCGTCGACTCGATGCCGACCTCGTCGAGCAGGCCAGCGACATACTCGGCGGCCTTGCGTTCGCCCGGCCCTTCGTTGGTGCCGTAGTTGGAGGTGTCGATCCTGATCAGCTCGGAACAGATGTCGACGACCTCGGTGGACACGCCTGCGGTCAGCTCGGTGCTCATGGCTCCAGTCTCGCCCATGGCTGGGTGCCCATCGGCAGGCACCCGGTGGGTGCCATGGTCGTCGCGCGAATCGTCTCCGGGGCGAGACTGTTGCTATAGTGCTCTCCGCTGTCCCGGTACGCCGGGCTGCCGCTCGTCCGGGTGGCGGAATTGGTAGACGCGCTAGCTTGAGGTGCTAGTTCCCCATACGGGGAATGGGGGTTCAAGTCCCCCCTCGGACACGAGAACGACAACAGCCCGGCCGATGCCGGTCGGGCTGTTCTGCTGTCCCGGCGCGAGCTGCCGACGGGCCCGGGAACACCGATGACAGTTGTCACCGGTCCGGTGACATGCGTGACTGGCGGTCCCCCGGGGCGTCCACAACGCTGGACACCATGAACACTTCAATGACCCAACCGGAGTCACCGGTCGTCTTGGTCCGCCAGCTCTGGTGCTCGTACGGTGACTTCAGCGCCGTCCAGGACGTGAGCTTCTCCGTCGAGAGGGGAACGATCCACGCCCTCCTCGGGACCAACGGGGCCGGCAAGACCACGACCTTGGAGGCGATTCAGGGCTTCCATCGTCCAGACGAGGGCTCGATCGAGGTGTTCGGCGTCTCACCGGTACGGGACCGGAGTCTGATCGCTGCCCGGACGGGGACGATGCTCCAGGAATCCGGTCTGGTGGACGAGATGACCGTCGGGGGCCAGCTCGGCCTGTGGCAGAAGTTGTGCACCCGGACCGACCACCCCGACCGGGTCCTGGAGCTGGTGGGACTGAGCCATCGCCGAAAGGTGCCGGTGTCGGTGCTGTCGGGTGGCGAACGGCGGAGGCTGGACTTTGCCATGGCCCTGTTCGGGGGTCCCGAGCTGCTGGTGTTGGACGAGCCGACAACGGGTCTGGATCCGCAGTCTCGCCAGACGATGTGGCAGATCATCACAGACTTGGTCTTCACCGGAACCGCGGTGTTGTTGACCACCCACTACCTCGACGAGGCACAGAGTCTCGCTGACACGGTCACCATCCTGGATCGTGGCCGGGTCGCCAGGGAGGGAACGATGGGGCAGGTGCTGTCATCCATTCCGGGCAGCATCGCCTTCACCGTACGAGCTGCAGCACGTACAGTCGATGCCCTGGCGGCGCAGGTCGGTGGAGACCTGACCACCTCGCCGGCCGGAAGTGAGTTGCGGGTCGTCATCCGCACCACCGACATCCAGGACGATGTGGGCACGGTGATCGATTGGACCCGCAGGCACCGACTTGTCATCGATGGCCTGCGCTCGGCGCCGGCCTCGCTCGAAGAGGTGTTCCTCGGCGTGGCCGCGGCCACGAACGGGCCGAACGGATCCGGTGTCAGAACTGATCAGGAGGAGACAGCATGAGTGCCACCAGCGACCCCCTGATCATCACCGCGTCGCCCCGCAAGCCCGGACACCTGTGGTGGGCCTTGGTCGTCTCCGAGCTGCGGGTGTTCCTGCGTCAGCCGATCATGATCGCGCTCGCCCTCTTCGTCCCGGCCGGCCTGTTGGGCATCACCGCCGTCGGGGAACGATCGGCCACGGCGTCCCCGGAGGGTTGGGCAGCCATCGCGGGACGCAATGCAGCGGCTGTGCTGTGCATCACTGTGTACTTCGTCAGCCTGAACACGATCACGGCCCGACGTCACACGCTGGCGTTGAAGCGGCTCCGCACCACCCCTCTGCCGGACGCCGGAATCGTCTCCGGGCTGCTGATACCTCCCCTGCTGGTCGGTCTGTTCCAACTGACGGTGGTCCACCTGGGGTTGATCATGCTCGGTGCGCCGGTTCCGGCCCGGCCTTGACTGGCCGTCGTCGGCGGGATCAGCGGTGCCACCGTTGCCGCGCTGGCCGGTGTGGTGACCAGTGCAGCGACAGCCAACCCGGAGAAGGCGCAATGGACCATGCTGCCGTTGTTCGTCCTCACCATGGGTACGGCCTCGGTCCTGCCCACCGTGTCGGACCCTGTGGGTCATGCCGCCCTACGGGTGGTCCCCCTGGTGGCCAACGCCGACCTGAGCTCGGCGGCATGGCTCACCAACGGTTCCGGCATCGGGATCAATGTGATCATCGTCGCTCTGTGGATGTTGATCTTCGGGGTGCTGGCGCGGCGGACGTTCCGATGGGAACGGCGGCGCTGAACACGATGACGATCAGTCCGCACCCGGCGTCGCTCTCCGGGATCAGGGCCTACCTCCGTGCCACCCACCTCACCCTGATCATCGGCACGGCCGTCGCGCCCGGCCTTGGCCTGATCATGGCCGGGCAGGCCTCCGGGCTGGGTGTCATCCTGCCGCTGTCTCTCCTGATCGCCACCCTCGGCGCGGTCGCGCTGCACACCGAATGGACTCCCGATCGGAGATTCTCACGCCTGTGGCGACGCACCCCGCTCATGGTGACCTGGTGCGTCGCGCTCATGCTGGCATCGGTTGCCCTGATCAGCCTCCCACCGCCAGGACGCATGACACCGTCTGTGCTCGCCGTCTCGCTCGCCCTCCGGGCGGTCGGCTTCGGATCGTTCTGGGCCAGCTCACTCCGCATCGTGGTGGCAGCCCTCGGTGCAGTACTGGCCACGCTGCTGTTGAGTCAGGCGTCAGGGTTCGGTGAGCCGGCACCAGCCCTGACCGTGGCGATTGGAGCCCTCCTGGCGTTGACGGTGATCGGACAGGACGCCGTGTTCACCCTGGCTCTGGAGGTCGATGGACTCCGTTCGTTGGCGGCCGATCGGGCCGTCACCAAGGAGCGACAACGCTTTGCCGGCGATCTGCACGACATCCAGGGGCAACACCTGCAGCTTTTGACCGTGGAAGCTCAACTCATCCGACGACTCATCGACACCGGCCGCCACACCGAAGCCGCCCGCCATGCCGACCGGGTGCACGACATCGCCATCACCGCACCCGATGAGATGCGTGGTGTGGTCCACGACTGTCGCACCGTCACCTCCGAGGCAGAAGCAGTCAACGCTGTGAAGGTGCTGGAGGCGGCAGGCATTGACGTTGACGTACGGGTCGACATCTCGTCCACACTGCCGACACAGGTCGACCGGTTGCTCGGACTCACGATCAGAGAAGGAATCACCAACATCCTCCGCCACACCCGGACACGTCACTGCACCCTGTTGGTCCACCCGCAGCAGTCCGGCGGACGGGTTGGGATGGCCATCACTCTCACCGACGCCGGCCCCGCCACCGGTGACGGCGGTGACGGATCCGGGCTCGCCACTCTGCAGCAGCGCTATTCTCGGGCCGGTGGTCAGTTGACCTTCACCGCCACGCCCGAGGACGGCAGCCGTCTGACCGCTTGGGTGCCCCTGCCCCGGAACGGATCGGCATGATCATCCGCATCGTCCTGGCCGATGACGAGCTCTTGCTCGGTGAGGCCATCGGCACCCTGTTGTCCCTGGAGGATGACCTCGAGATCGTCGAGCGGGTCACCGACGGGCAGGCGGCCATCAACGCGGTCGCCCGGAGGCGTCCCGACCTCGCTCTGCTGGACCTGGAGATGCCAATCCTGGACGGCATCGATGCGACAACGGCGATCCGAGCCGCCACGCCCGGCACCCGGGTCGTGCTGCTGACCCGGCATGCCCGTCCGCCGGCCCTCCGGCGCGCCCTGGCTGCCGGGGTTTCGGCGTTCGTCACCAAGGCCACCTCGATCAAGGATCTGCCGGGCATTCTTCGTACGGTCCATGCTGGCGGACGGTACGTCGACGGGCAGGTCGCCGGCGCTGCGCTGGCCGAATCCCGTTGCCCGCTGACCGACCGCGAACGTGACGTGCTGCGGGAATCGATCAACGGCGCGACAATCCACACGATCGCGAC
>JAKDKP010000638.1 GCA_030453285.1 Propionibacteriales bacterium | reverse complement strand
CCGACCAGCCCGGCAGGACGGTGGGCGCCTCGGACATCTCACCGGTACCGGCCAGATCGGTGAGCCGGGCGTGGACCGTACGGGCGCCGCCGACGAGGTCGTCGATGGTGCGAGACAGACGATCGGCGGAGGACATGCCCACACTGTAGGTGATCATGGTCGGAACTGATCATGATCCGCGTTGGCCCATTGCGCTCGGTCGCTCGATCTGCCTACGGTGGTGAAATCGATTTCTAGCGCTGAGAGAGGACCCTCCCGTGGTCACTGCCGACATTTCCCGCCTGCGTAGCACCGTCACCAAGTCCATCAGTCCGGAGAACTTCACCGGAGCCAAGGGCGGAGCGGCCCGGGCCACCGAAGGCACCGGAGCCGAGGCTGCCCGAGAACTCGGCAAGGGATGGAAGGTGTCCCCCTCGGTCTCGATCGCCGGCGGGGAGACCTTCACCTTGGCCGACATCGACGAGCCGGGCCTGATCACCCACATCTGGCTGACCACCGCCAACAACATGACCCGGTCGCTGATCCTCCGCGCGCACTGGGACGGCGATGCCGAGCCGGGCATCGAGGTGCCGGTGGCCGACTTCTTCGCCAACGGATGGGGACGGTTCGCTCAGGTGTCCTCGGCGATGATCGCCACCAACCCGCACGGCGGCTACAACTCGTACTGGCCGATGCCGTTCGGTCGTTCGGCCAAACTCACCCTGGAGAACCAGAGCCCCGATGACGTCATCGTCTACTACCAGGTGACGTACGAGACCGGCGAGGACCAGTCCGATCGTGGCTATCTGCACGCCCAGTTCCGCCGCAGCAATCCGCTCACCCGCGGGGAGACCCATCCGATCCTGACCGACGTCACCGGCCGCGGGCACTACGCCGGGACGTACATGGCCTGGGGTGTGAACTCGACCGGCTGGTGGGGCGAAGGGGAGATCAAGTTCTGGCTCGACGGTGACAAGGAGTACCCGTCGATCGCCGGCACCGGCACCGAGGACTACTTCGGGGGTGCGTGGAACTTCGACGTGCCGGAGCGAGGGTGGACCGAATACAACACCCCCTACCTGGGCATGCCGCAGGTGATCAGCCCCAATGGCCTGTACCAGTCCCAGCAGCGGTTCGGCATGTACCGCTGGCATGTGCCGGACCCGATCACCTTCACCCGTGACATCACCGTCGACATCCAGGCCTTGGGCTGGCAGTCTCGTGGGCGCTATCTCCAGTTGGCTGACGACATCGCCTCGGTCGCGTTCCTCTATCTCGACCGGACCAGCACGAACGGTCCGGAGCTGCCTTCGCGCAATGACCTCGAACTCGGGGTGAACTTCACCGACTGGTGAGCAATCTGATGACGCATCGTCACCGGGCCCCCGGCTTCATCGGCTCCTTGCCGGCCGGGGGCCTGAGGTCGGTGATGCCGGGTGGCAACACGATCGGCGGCTGGTGTCGCGAGGAACGTCCACGCGCGGACGGGTTCCGACACGTCGACACGCAACGGATGATCGAGCGTCTGCTCGAAGTGGGCGCCAACCACTTCTTCTTCGGCATCTGGGACAGCCCCACCGACTTCGATGACCTGTGTGTGGAGTTCGCCCCAGCCGCCGAGCGAGCGGGGCTGCTGCTCACCCCGTACATCGTCCCGCCGAGCGAAACCTTCGAGTTCGGACGAGCCTCCGAGCCCTACCGCACCGACTATCTCGCCTGGGCCGAAGCGATGGCCGAGCTGTCCCTGCGCTGCCCCGCGGTCACCTCGTGGGCCATCGACGACTTCGACATCGGCGCGAACGGCGACACCTTCACCCCCGAGCACCTGGCCGCCATCCGGGAACGCGCCGCATCGATCAACCCTGATCTCGCGCTGCTCACCTGCGCATACTTCGGGTCGGCAACATCGGAGGCCTTTCTGGCACGGTACGGCCCGTACGTGGACGGGATCATCCTGCCGTTCCTGGACGGGCCGAACTCCAACACCGTTGTCGCCGAATCGTTGGCGGACACGATCGGCCAGGTGCTGGCGGCCACGCAGGACCATGGCCTCGGCGTGCTGACCTTGATCTATGCC
>JAKDKP010000637.1 GCA_030453285.1 Propionibacteriales bacterium | reverse complement strand
TCTGTACGTTGTGCAGTTGAAGGTGTACGTGTACGAGCAGCTGGTCGCCTACGCCGCCGCAAAAGCAGCCGTCGCCCTGGCCGAGTCGCCGGCCGGCCCCGTGCTGCTGGTTCTGGCGGAGTACGGGGAAGTGATCGCCGTGGCCATCGGTGAGTACGTGGACTGGACACTGGAGGCAATCGAGGCGCTCGGACGCGAGGTCATCCCACTCGTCGACCAACTCACCGCCCTCCCGATCAGACTCCTGCGCAACCGCCCGATCCACCAGGGCCGGGATCGAGTGATGACCGTCGAGGATCAAGCTCCCATTGGTGAGCGGCTGGCTCGCGCTCCCAACCTCAGCGAGTTTCCAGCCGACGGGCGCACGAGAAGACGCGGGAGAGACTTCCCGGACTCCGCCGAACCATCGGCCGTGATCAAGGACGTGGCTCCAGACGGCACCCTGAAGAGATACGCCGTCTACGACTCCGAAGGCAACATCACCAAACGCATCGACGTGCAGGGGCGCCCCCACAAGGGCATCTACGGTGAGTCAGTGCCCACACCACACGTGGTCTATTACCGACGTGACTCCACACCCGACCGAGCAAGAGTGAACGTGAGGCCGGACAAGCAAGTGCGGCCAGCACACCCCGAGGAGCTACCGTGACCGATCCACACCAGATGGCCCGTTCCCACCAATGGTGGAACGAACTGGCATCAGTCGCTCATCTGCTCGAGGAACCTGATCCACGGGCCGCGGACTCCCTTTTCGCCGTCATGCATGGCCACGCCATCATTCAAGTCGACTCCGCAACTGCCGCACTCCTTGAGAGGGGCGATGAGGCCTTCGAACGTGTGCTCCACGAATGGTGGAACACCGAGAATGGTCAGCTTGCCGATCAGATGTGGGCGGGGCTGGTGACACTCCGAATGGAAGGGCAGGCGGTCGGCAATATTCTGCACCGGGTCCGCCAACAGACGTCCGATGACGATGTTCGCGATGCGGCGACCCACTTCATCGAGCACCACAACTTCAGCGAAGAGGACGAGCTGCCCGCGCAGGTCTTGCCTCACAAGCATCCGCAGCACCTCGCTGACGTTGTACGCGGGAGCCTCGAGGACACTCTCCTCACCGAGATCGCCAAGGGTCACGACGAGGAGAAGACGCAGGTGCTGGTCGATGCCTTGTGCCACCTTCCGTACGGAGCAGACCTGCTGGCCGAGCAACAGGGGCGACGTCACGGCCCGCCCCTCGGGGAGCGGTGATGGCCATGATCAGGAAGGGCACGGCACTGGACGGCAGAGTCACCGTCACGCTCAGTGGATCCCGCGTCGAACACGTCCACCTGGATCCTCGAGCACTACGCGCCAGCACCGACGCGCTTGCAGCAGCGTTCGCCACGGCCGTGAACGAGGCCCTCGCTGTGGACCGCACGGACGTGATCGACACGATCCGCGCCATGGCCGATGATGTGCAGGACCAGCGAGTGGAGGCCGAACGCCGCCTGGCCCAGGTCAGGGAAGAGCTGATCTGCTCCACGGCCCGGGCGTCGGCCGACCTGGAGACGGCAGCGGAACAGCATCGCCATCTCGTCCAACAGTTGATGCGGCACGTCGAAGACCAGCAGCCCTCGCCCCACTGCTCGATCAGTTGATCACGCGCCCGACCGAGTCGAGGCTGAGACTGACCCCCTCGCCACAGGTGCGCCGGAGGCGTACGTACGAGGTTGTAGTCGGCGTCGAGCACCGGGAGTTGTGCACCGGCGTGAGGGGTCTTGGCCGTGGCCATCGTCGAGTTGATCTTGGTCACGTTCCCACGAGGTGGCCGCCATGCTTGCCGCCGGACACGAGTTGACGCACCCGTCGTCGTAGTGCGCACCGACTCCGTCGCGATCGGTGGCGACGAAGCTCCGTTCGAACATCTCGCTGTGTTCGAACAGGTCGCTGTGTTCGGACAGGTCGGCGCTGACGCCGTGATCCTCGAACGTCGGGTGATATCGACCCATCGGCGTGCACCTGGCCCGGGGACAGCTCGTGACGACATCGGCAGGCCGTGAGCCAGGGTCGCGTCCTCGT
>JAKDKP010000636.1 GCA_030453285.1 Propionibacteriales bacterium | reverse complement strand
ATCGAGCCCGGACGCGCCATCAGCGGGCCGGCGGCGTTCATGCTGTATCGCGTCGGCACGGTCAAGACGGTGCCGCTCGACGGTGGACAGGCCAGGGTGTACGTGGCCGTCGACGGCGGCATGAGCGACAACATCCGGACCGCGTTGTACGGGGCCGAATACTCCGCCACGTTGGCGAATCGGCGCTCCGACGCCCTTCCGGTGCTGTCCCGAGTGGTCGGCAAGCACTGCGAGTCCGGCGACATCCTGGTCCGTGACGAGTTCCTCCCTGCCGACATCGCCCGGGGTGATCTGGTGGCCGTTCCGGCCTCCGGCGCCTACAGCCGATCGATGGCCAGCAACTACAACCATGTGCCAAGACCTCCGGTGGTTTCGGTGGCCGACGGGAAGATCTCGATCCTGCTCAGGCGGGAGACGGTGCAGGACCTGTTGTCCCATGATGTCGGCCAGGTGCCGGTCGGCCCCGACGATGGTCCAGAATTGCCCGTCAATGGCCCAGAATTGACTGCGCGCTGACCGTGGTGGTCGGCCCCAGCGAAGGTGACGAGGACGTGAGCATGGCGGCAAGGAGCGAGACCAACGAGGAGCCGGTCAAGGTGGCGTTGTTGGGTTGCGGCACCGTCGGCGGTGCCGTGGCCCGCCTGCTGAGTGAACAGGCCGACGACCTGGCCGCCCGGATCGGCCGCCCCCTCGAGGTGGTCGGCATCGCCATCCGGCGTCCCAATCGGCAACGCGACCTGCCCGGCATCGACCCGTCGCTGTTCACCACCGATGCCGAGGCTCTCGTACGACGTGGTGATCTTGACCTCGTGATCGAGGTGATCGGAGGGATCGAGCCGGCGCGTTCGCTGATCCTCACCGCCCTGGAGAACGGTGCATCGGTGGTCACCGCCAACAAGGCGTTGCTCGCCGAGGACGGGCCTACTTTGTACGAGGCCGCCGACCGGGCCGGGGTCGACCTCTACTACGAGGCCGCGGTGGCGGGGGCGATCCCGATCGTCCGTCCGCTGCTGGAGTCGCTGGCCGGAGACGAGATCACCACCGTGATCGGCATCGTGAACGGCACCACCAACTTCATCCTGGACAAGATGGCCAGCGCCGGTTCCGGCTTCTCCGAGACCCTCGCCGAGGCCCAGGAGCTGGGGTACGCCGAGGCCGACCCGACCGCCGACGTCGAGGGTTTCGACGCCGCCGCCAAGGCCGCCATCTTGTCGAGTCTGGCGTTCCACAGTCGGATCGCGCTCAGCGACGTCCACCGTGAAGGCATCACCGAGGTGTCCAGTTCCGACATCGCCTCGGCGCGCGAGATGGGCTGCGTGGTCAAACTGCTGGCGATCTGTGAGCTGACCGACGATCCCGAGGCGCGGGTCTCGGCGCGGGTGCATCCGGCGATGATCCCGCTCGGTCATCCGTTGGCCAGTGTCGGCGGGGCATTCAATGCGGTGTACGTGGAGTCCCGCTCGGCGGGGCAACTGATGTTCTACGGTCCCGGCGCCGGGGGCGCCCCGACTGCCAGCGCGGTGCTGGGTGATGTGGTCACCGTGGCCCGCAATCGGGTTCGCGGCGCCGCCGGCCCCGGCGAGTCCAGCTACGCCGAGCGGGCGGCGGCCACGATCGGGGACGTCGTCACCCGCTACCACGTCAGCCTGGAGGTGAGCGATGCGGTCGGCGTGCTGGAGACCGTGGCCCACTGTTTTGCCGAACACGGGGTGTCCCTGCAGACCGTACGACAGGCACCAGTCCGCGACGGTTCGACCGAGGACGCGCGTCTGGTGCTGGTCACCCATGATGCCCCCGACGCCGCGCTCAGTGCGACGGTGGAGGCCCTGCGCGAACTGCCCGAGGTGGCCCAGGTGGCCAGCGTGATGCGAGTGGAGGGACAGTGACCATGACCCAGCATGATCAAACCCGGCATGATCAGACCCCGCAAGATCAACAGTCCGTACGACGGTCTCGCGAAGGGATCATCGCCGCCTACCGCGACCGGATGCCACTGGCAGCGGATGCGCCGATCGTCACCCTGGGCGAAGGCAACACGCCGTTGGTGTACGCACCGGTGC
>JAKDKP010000059.1 GCA_030453285.1 Propionibacteriales bacterium | reverse complement strand
GGTGGACTTCGCGCACACGCCGACAGCGGTGGGGGCCGCCTGCTCGGCGCTCACCGAGTCTGCCGAGGGACCGCTCGTGGTCGTCGTCGGCTCCGGTGGTGACCGCGATCCGGCCAAACGTGCGCCGATCGGCGCACAGGCCGCCCAGCACTGCGACATCCTCGTCATCGGCGACGACAACCCGCGCACCGAGGATCCGGCAGCGGTTCGGGCGCAGATTCTCGCCGGCGCCGAGGAGGCGGTGGCCAACGGTGCGCGCGCGACCCAGGTGATCGACGGCGGAGATCGACGCGAAGCCGTACGACGTGCCCTGGAGATCGCCCGTACAGCATCGGTGGACGGGCAGCGCGCCACGGTGGCCATCCTCGGCAAGGGACACGAGACCGGCCAGGAGATCGACGGGGTCGTCCATCCCTACACCGACGCCGAGGCCGCCCATCAGGGCTGGGCCGCCCTGCAGGCCACCGGCCCGACCGGGGGCCAGAGCTGATGCAGACGTTGACCGCCGGCACCCTGGCCGAGCTGGTCGGTGGCACGTTGATCGGTGACCCGGCAACGATCATCGGCCCCGACGTGGTGATCGATTCCCGGGAGATCACCAACGGTGCGCTCTTCGTCGCCCTGCCCGGAGAGCGGGTCGACGGTCACACCTTCGTCGCCGGTGCCCTGGCCAAGGGCGCCGGTGCTGCGCTGATCCGGTCCGACCGGGCCGAAGAATTCAGCAGCACAGCAGGGAGTCTGGTGACGGTCACCGACGTGGTTGCCGCGCTCGGTCGCCTGGGCCGGTTCGTCGTCGACGAGGCCGCCGAGGGTGGATTGCAGGTGGTCGGCATCACCGGCTCGATGGGCAAGACGTCCACCAAGGACCTGCTCAGCCGGATCCTCACCGACCGTGCGCCAACGGTGTCGCCGGTGAACTCCTTCAACAACGAGATCGGGGTCCCGCTCACCGCGACCCGGATCGGATCCGACACGGGCTACCTGGTCAGCGAGATGGGGGCTCGAGGGCTCGGGCACATCGCGTTGCTGTGTGAACTCACCCCACCGGCGGTCGGTGTGGTCCTGAACGTCGCGCACGCGCATCTGGGCGGGTTCGGCAGCCAGGATCGGATCGCCGAGGCCAAGGGCGAGCTCGTCGCCGCCCTGCCGGCCGACGGGATCGCGGTGCTGAACGCCGATGATCCGCGCGTACGGGCGATGACCGATCGTGGCCCGGCCCGCGTGCTGCTCTTCGCGGACGGGCAACGCCCCGGATTCGAGCCCGGATTCCCGTTCCTCGGCGCGGTGTGGGCCACCGACGTCACTCCCGACCGGTGGGGGCGACACACATTCACTTTGGCCACCGAGGTGGCCACCATCAGCCACCGCGCCACGGTCCGGCTCACCGTGCCGGGCAGGCACCAGGTGATCAACGCTGTCGCCGCAGCCGCCGCAGGCGTTGCCCTCGGCCTGGCTCCTGAGCAGATCGCTGCATCGCTCGACGGTGCCGGTCTCGACTCGCGCTGGCGGATGGAACTCACCGAACGCGCCGACGGCACCGTGATTGTCAACGATGCCTACAACGCCAACCCCGAGGCCGTCCATGCCGCGCTGGACACGGTGGCCGAGATGGCGCGCACCAACAACCGCCGGATGGGTGTGGTGCTCGCCGACATGTTGGAGCTGGGCGAGGCAGCAGCCGAGGATCATCGCGAGGTCGGTGTTCGTCTGGCCGCGAGATCGGTCGACTGGGCCGTCCTGCTTGGCGACCACGGTGACGATGTCGCATCCGGGGCGCACCGGGGCGGCCTGAGCGGTGCGGCCATGGCGGTGGTGCACGATAAGCAGGAAGCAGTCCAAGCCGTCCTCGCCAGGATTCGGCCCGGAGACGTCGTGTTGATCAAGGGTTCGCGAGGGATGGCGTTGGAGACGGTGGCTGAGCAGTTGACCAGGGAGGATCCCGCGTGATCACCATCGTGCTCGCCGGTGCACTCGGGCTGTTGGGAACCCTCTTCGGTACGCGGGTCGCGATCGGCGTCCTGGTCAAGCGCGGCTACGGCCAGTTGATCCGCGACGACGGACCCACCTCGCACCACACCAAGCGCGGCACCCCCACCATGGGTGGCATCGTGATCATCATCGCGGTGATCCTCGCCTACCTGCTGGCCCACCTGATCAGTTGGACCCCGCCCAAGATGTCGGGGCTGCTGGTGCTCTTCCTCTTCGGTGGGCTCGGCCTGGTGGGATTCCTCGACGACTGGATCAAGATCAGCAAGCAACGCTCCCTCGGCCTGCGGAGCAAGGCCAAGCTGACCGGACAGATCGCTGTGGCCCTCACCTTTGCGGTCCTCTCCTTCCAGTTCCCCGACGAGCGGTCCGGACCGGCCTACTACGAGCAACTCGGCGGCATCACACCGGCGTCGCCGGCGATCTCCCTGCTCCGCGACATCGAACCACTGGTGCTCCCGGTCTTCCTTGCCGTCCCGTGGCTGATGTTGCTGATCGCCGCGGCCAGCAACGGGGTGAACCTCACCGACGGGCTCGACGGGCTCGCGTCGGGGGCGGCGGTGATGGTGTTCGGTGCCTACACGTTGATCAACATTTGGCAGTACAACCAGTCCTGCGCCTACACCGCGGCCGCCAGTCCCAAGTGTTACGAGGTACGAGATCCGCACGACTTGGCGGTGGTCGCGGTCGCCCTGGCCGGTGCCTGTTTCGGCTTCCTGTGGTGGAACTGCCAGCCGGCCAAGATCTTCATGGGCGACACCGGCTCGTTGTCCCTCGGTGGCGCGATGGCCGGGATGGCGATATACACCCGCACCGAGCTGCTGCTGCTGTTGATCGGTGGCCTGTTCGTGATCAACACCTTGTCGGTGATCCTGCAGGTGTCGTTCTTCCGCATCACCGGAGGTAGACGCCTGTTCCCGATGGCGCCGCTGCATCACACCTTCGAGTTGAAGGGCTGGGCCGAGGGAACGGTGACGATCCGCTTCTGGATCATTGCCGGCCTGTTCGTCGCGGCTGGTCTGGCCATCTTCTATGCCGAGTGGGTGGCCGGCACATGAGACCCGACTTCCTCACCGGCCCGGTGCCCAGCGCTGACCGGTCCTCGGACTGGTCGCAGGCCTCGGTGGTCGTTGCCGGGCTCGGCCTGTCCGGCTTTGCCGCCGCGGATGCGCTGCTGGAGTTCGGCGCCTCGGTCACCGTGCTCGATGATTCCGCCTCCCCGGAGAACATTGAGAAGGCCACCCTGCTGGAAACCCTGGACGCCTCCGTACGACTGGGGCCGGGCTCGGCCGCGGCCCTGCCCGACGGCGCCGATCTGGTGATCACCTCACCGGGGTGGCGACCGAGCACTCCGCTGTTGGCCCAGGCCGCCACTCGCGGCATCGGCATCTGGGGAGAACCCGAGCTCGCCTGGCGACTGTCCCGTCCCGACAAGCAGGTGCCGTGGCTGGCGGTCACCGGCACCAACGGCAAGACCACCACGGTGCAGATGCTGGAGGCGATGCTGACCGCGGCCGGCCTGCGGACGGCCGCGGTCGGCAACGTCGGGCGACCGATCATCGAGACCGTGCTGGACCCGGAGCCGTACGACGTGCTGGCCGTTGAACTGTCGAGCTTCCAACTGCACTGGTCACACAGCCTGGCCCTGCACTCGGCGGCGGTGTTGAACGTGCACCCCGACCACCTCGAATGGCACGGCACGATGGCCGACTACACCGCCGACAAGGCGCGCATCTTCGAGCGCGTGACACATTCCTGCGTCTACAACGTTGCCGAGCCGACCACCGAGTCCCTGGTGGCCGAGGCCGAGGTCACCGAGGGTGCACGAGCGATCGGATTCACCCTCGGCACCCCGGCGCCGTCCATGATCGGCATCGTCGACGACCTGATCGTCGACCGTGCCTTCGTCGAACAGCGCCAGACCTCGGCGCTGGAGCTGGCCAAGGTGTCCGATGTGCAACCCTCGGCCCCGCACAACGTCGCCAACGCGCTCGCCGCTGCCGCCCTGGCTCGGTCGTACGGGGTGCCGGCGACAGCGGTCCGGGCCGGGTTGCGGGCGCTCGAACTGGGCGGCCACCGGATCGAGCAGATCGCCCGGATCGCCGGTGTGCGGTGGATTGACGACTCCAAGGCCACCAACCCGCACGCGGCCGCGGCCAGTCTGCGGGCGTACGAGAACGTCGTCTGGATTGCCGGCGGACAGGCCAAGGGCACCTCCTTCGACGATCTGGTCACCGGTGTGGCCGACCGCCTTCGCGGCGTCGTCCTGCTGGGGGTTGATCGTGAGGTGGTCGCCGATGCACTCCGCCGACACGCGCCGAATGTGCCGGTGAAGATGATCAACACCACCGACACTGGGGCCATGGCTCACGCCGTCGCTGCTGCCGCAACGCTCGCCCAGTCGGGTGATGCGGTGCTGTTGGCGCCGGGCTGCGCCAGTTTGGACATGTACGACAGTTATGCCGCTCGCGGGGACGCGTTCGCCGCGGCGGTCCGACAGATCCGCGACACCGAGTCGCCGGGCACCGATTGAGTCCCCACCCGATCGACACAGGCCCGACCGACACCAGTGCCGACATCGACGACCAGTGAAGGAGCGCGCAGCGGTGGCCATCCTTTCTTCCCCGACCGGCCGTGGTTCGACAGCCGGCGCTGACGCACCGCACGCCCTGCTGGCTCATCTGCGATCCGCCCTCGACAAGCCGCTGGCCAGCTATCACCTGGTGATGGCCGCCTCGGGGTTGCTGCTCGCCCTCGGCATGATGATGGTCCTCTCGGCCTCCAGCTACTACGCCTACGTCAACACCGGTGACTCCTACTACTTCGTCAAACGGCAGGTCGTCTTCCTGATCGTCGGTCTGGGGACCGCCTGGCTGGTCTCGCGGATGTCGGTGCGGACCCTGCGGACGTTGGGGTGGGTGGCGCTCTTCGTCTCCCTGCTCCTGCTGGTGCTGACCTACACACCGCTGGGCGACGACGTGAACGGCAACCGGAACTGGGTCGTGCTGGGCCATTCGTTCCTGCGCCTGCAACCCTCGGAGTTCGCCAAGGTGGCGATCGTGTTGTGGGGTGCCGATGTGCTGGCTCGCAAGGAAAGGTTGTTGGATCAGCCCAAGCACCTGATCATCCCGTACGTCCCGGTCACCGGCCTGTTGATCATGCTGGTCGTCTTCCAGGGCGACCTGGGAACCGCCATGGTGATGGCCGCGGTGATCCTCGGCGTGCTGTTCATGCTCGGTGCACCGAAGCGGATCCTGGCCGGTCTGCTGGCGATGGGTGGTGCCGGCGTCCTGGCCATGGTGATCATCAGCCCCAACCGGATGCGCCGGTTCACCGCCTTCCTCAATCCCGCCGAGGATCAGCTTGGGGCCAATATGCAGGCCACGGTCGGCATCCAGGCCATCGCCTCGGGAGGTTGGTGGGGACGCGGGCTGGGGGCCAGCCGGCAGAAGTGGGGTCCGCTGCGGGAGGCCCACACCGACTTCGTCTTTGCCGTCACGGCCGAGGAGCTCGGCCTGTTCGGTTCCCTGGCCGTGCTCGTGCTGTTCCTCGCACTCGGGTACGCCGGCATCCGGATCGCCCTGCGCTCGGACAACTCCTTCTTCCGCTATCTGGCATCCGGAGTGACCGCCTGGTTCATGTTCCAGGCCTTGATCAACTTGTTCGTGGTGTTGCGACTCGGTCCCGTGGTGGGTGTCCCACTGCCCCTGGTGTCGTACGGCGGGTCCGCCCTGCTGGCCAACCTGATCGCGCTCGGACTGCTGCTGGCTGCTGCCCGGAACGAACCGGACGCCCGCGAGGTGCTCACGGGTCGACGGACCCGCAAGGTGTCGCCTCGGGTGACGACGGTGGTTGGGGGACGATCATGACGCCGTCGGCCACCGGGCAACTCAGTGTCGTGCTGGCCGGCGGTGGTTCGGCTGGGCACACCTCGCCACTGATCGCGACCGCCGACGCCCTCCGTCGACGTGACCCCAACGTTCGGCTGACCGCGGTGGGCACCGAACGTGGCCTGGAGACGCGGGTGATTCCCGCCGCCGGCCTGCCGTTGGAACTGATTCCGCCGGTTCCCCTGCCGCGTCGACCCACGGCTGATCTGTTCCGGGTGCCGGGGAGGCTGCGCACAGCGGTGCGTCGCGCCAAGCAGGTGCTGGCCGAGGCCGAGGCCGATGTGGTCGTCGGGTTCGGCGGGTACGTGGCGATGCCGGTCTACCTGGCGGCCCGTTCGGCGAAACTGCCGATCGTGGTGCATGAGCAGAACGTGGTCCCCGGCCTGGCCAACAAGGTGGCGGCTCGCTTTGCCGACCGGGTCGCGGTCTCCTTCCCCGACACCCCTCTGCGGGGCGGCGAGTTCATCGGCCTCCCCGTACGGCGAGGGATCACCGGACTCGACCGCGCCGCTCGACGAGCCCAGGCGGCACGCGCTGTCGGCCTCGACCCGAACCGGCCAACCCTGCTCGTCTCGGGTGGCTCGCTGGGGGCCCGCAGCATCAACACGGCCGTGGTCGGTGCCCGGGACGAGTTGCTGGCAGGAGGAATCCAGATCCTGCACGTACTCGGACTGAAGAACATCGCCGAGACCGACGTCATCATCGAACATGCATCCGGTGCCCGCTACGTGCCGGTCGGCTATGTCGACGAGATGGCCGATGCGTACGCGCTCGCCGATCTCATGCTGTGCCGTTCCGGTGCCGGAACCGTGGTGGAGACCGCCGTGATCGGCCTGCCTGCGGTGTTCGTTCCCTTGCCACACGGCAACGGCGAGCAGCAGCGCAACGCGGCACCGGTGATTGATGCCGGCGGCGCGAAGTTGATCACCGACGCCGACTGCACCCCCGAAACGGTTGCGTCCTTGGTCATCGACCTGATCACCGATGCGGGGGTGCTCCGGCACATGGGGGAGGCGGCTCGCTCGGTGATGCCGGCCGACGCCGACGAGCGGTTGGCGTCGATGATCGTCGACGCCAACGGTCGTACGGGCGGCTCGCGGCGCTCCGGGGGAGAGGCGGTGGGCTGATGCCGTTGATCGAAGCGGTCCCGGTCGTGCCGGCCACTGAGTTGGGCAGCGTGCACTTCATCGGCGTGGGAGGTGCGGGGATGTCGGGCATCGCGGCCGCCTTCGTCGACGCCGGGATCGCCGTATCGGGTTCTGACGGCACGGATTCCGAGCCCCAGCGGCACCTGAGCGCTGCCGGCATCAGCACCTTCGTCGGCCATGACGCCGCACAGCTCGGCGATGCCGAAACGGTCGTGGTGTCCTCGGCGATCGGCGCGCACAACGGCGAACTCGCTGCCGCCCGGCAGCGTGGCCTGCAGATCCTGCAGCGCAGTGCGGCGTTGGCGTCGCTGATGACGCGGGCCGGCACGCGCGGAGTGGCGGTCGGGGGCACGCACGGCAAGACCACCACCTCGGCATGGATCGCGGTGGCTCTCACCGCGGCCGGCCGCGACCCCTCGTACGTGATCGGCGCCCCGCTCACCGCGGCGGCCGGCATCCCGGCCGGCACGAGTGCCCACCTGGGCAAGGGTCCGGAGTTCGTGGTCGAGGCCGACGAGTCCGATGGCACCTTCCTGCAGTACCCGGCCGAGATTGTGGTGGTGACCAACGTCGAGGCCGACCATCTGGACAACTGGCTGACCCCGCAGGCGTATGCCGAAGGGTTCACCCGCTTCGTGACCGGTGAACAGGTGCGCACCGTGGTGCTCAACCTCGATGACCCCGGCGCGGCGGCGCTGGTCGGGCGGCTGGACCAGAACGTGATCACCTACGGCGAGGCCGGCGGAGCCGACGTCCAGATCACCGAACTCGATCTCGGCTCAGCTCGGACCAAGGCGACGCTTCGACACCGCGACGGAACGGGCGGCACCGTCCGCCTGTCCGTGCTCGGGCGCCACAACGCCAGCAACGCCGCGGCTGCGTACGCGGTGGCTCGGGCGGTGGGGATCGACGACGTCGGTGCCCGCCGCGCCCTCGAGCACTTCGCCGGGACCTCCCGGCGCTTCCAACTGGTTGGTGAGGTCCACCAGATTCGGGTGTACGACGACTACGCCCACAATCCGACCAAGGTGCGGGCCGCGTTGACCGCCGCCCGGGCAGCTGTCGGTCGCGGGCGACTGATCGTCTGCTTCCAGCCCCATCTGTACAGCCGGACGCGCGACTTCGCCGACCGCTTTGCCGAGTCGCTCTCGTTGGCCGACGAGGTCGTCGTGATGGATGTGTACGGCGCGCGCGAGGAGCCCATCCCTCAGGTGACGGGGGAGCTGATCGCCAAGGATGTCATCACGGCGAAGGGCAAGCCCGCGCGTTACGTCCCGGACTGGCACGAGGCGGCGCGGGCGACCGCCGGCCTGGCCAAACCGTGGGACCTGGTGCTCACTGTCGGTGCCGGTGATGTGACCGAGATCGGGCCCGCCATCCTGACGGCACTTCAGGAGCGACGATGAGCACCAGGAGCAAGTCCTCGTCCCGGGCCGTGCGGCGCAGCGGCGACAACACGGTGCGTCCGGTCCGTGGGGCGGTGATCAACGACATGTCCGAACGGCTGGGGCAACGACGCCGTCGCAGCCGCCGACGGGTGCTGATCACCGCGGCCATCGTCGGCTGCACCTTGCTGCTGCTCGGTGCAGCGGTGTTCGTGATCGGGTTCTCACCGTGGGTGACGGCGCGGCAGGTCGAGGTGCGCGGCACCAATCTGCTGAGCCAGGACCAGGTCCGAGAGGTGGCCGCGGTGCCGATCGGCCAACCCCTGGTGCGCGTCGACACCGATGCCGTCGCCTCCCGGGTCGGTGGCCTCGCACCGGTCAGTGAGGTGAAGGTGGTCCGCAGCTGGCCGTACACCGTGACGATCACCGTCATTGAGCGGACACCGGTCTATGTGGTGGAGCAGAAGTCGTCGACCGGGGCCAAGGAGTTCCTGGTCATCGATGCCGACGGCACCCCGTACACGACAGTGCCCAGCAAGCCGAAGGGCATGCTGGTCGCGACCGTGACCA
>JAKDKP010000635.1 GCA_030453285.1 Propionibacteriales bacterium | reverse complement strand
GGCTGCCACCGCCGACGAGCTGTCGGTGGTCTACGCCGACATCGGCTCCTCGGTGGGATTCGAGCCGAAGTTCCGGGAGATCACGGCCCGGTACGCAGGCTTGGGACTGGTCTTTGCGGTGCTGGCATCCTTGTGTGCAGTGTCTTTGGCGGTGAGGTGGCCTTGATGACGATGCCGACGATGTTGGCCTTCCTGGAACCGGCTCGCCTCTGGTTGCTGCTGCTGGTGCCGGTGATCATCGCGCTGTACCTGTTCGCCACCTGGGCTCTGGCCAAGAAGCGGCTGCAGCGTGGCCGATCCAGTCTTGACACCGTGATCCCCAAGGAGCCGACCTGGCGTCGCCATGTCGCGGTGGCGCTGTCCATCCTGAGCCTGTGCACCCTCACCCTGGCTTTCGCCAAGCCGAAGACCGCCGTCGATGTGCCTCGCGAGCGGGCCACCATCGTGGTCGCGATCGACACCTCGAAGTCGATGGAGGCCAAGGACGTGAAGCCGAACCGGCTGGATGCGGCCAAGGTGGCGGCCGAGGAGTTCGTCCAGGGATTGCCCGACCAGTTCAACGTCGCGCTGGTCGAGTTCTACGGCGACGCCAACATGATCCAGTCGCCGACCAGGGACCACAGCGCGGTGGTGCAGCGGATCCGCGAGCTGCAACTCAACGGTGGCACCGCGATCGGTGAGGGCATCTACACCTCGCTCGACTCGCTGCTGCTGGTGCCACCCGATCCCGAGGATCCGAATGCCAAGGTCCCGGCCCGGATCGTGCTGCTCAGTGACGGCAAGACCCAGTCGGGTCGCGATGCCGACGGTGCGGCCAAGGAGGCCAAACGGCAGGAGGTGCCCATCTACACGATTGCGTACGGCACTCCCGGCGGTGTGATCATCGAGCCCAGCGGCGCCGAGCAGTCGGTACCGGTCGACTACGCCGAACTGGCCAACGTGGCCAAGCAGTCCGGTGGCAAGGCGTACGCGGCCGAGGATGCCGGCCAGCTCCGTGAGGTGTACGCCGACATCTCCTCCTCGGTGGGGGTGGAGAAGGTCGACCAGGAGGTCACCACCACCTACGCCGGGTACGGGCTGCTGTTTGCCATCCTCGCCGCTGCCGGACTGGCCTCCCTGGCCGCGCGCTGGCCCTGATGCCCGCCAGCCCGGTTCGCTCGTTGAGCAACCGAGCATGCTTCCCTTCGCTCGTTGAGCAAGCGAGGAACGAGCGTGTCGAAGCGTCAGCACGGCGTCGGAGTCGGTGCGCTGAGGTGCTGCTCGGCCCAGTCGGCCAGCTCATCGAGGGCGGCAGTACCGGAGGCGTACGAGCCGTCCGTGCCGATCGCGGCGATGGCGATCGCCGCCATCCCACCGTCGGGCAACCGTACGGTGCCGAACTGACGTACCAGATAACGACCATCGGCCCCCGGCCCCCAGCCACCCTTGAACTCGGCGGCGTCCAAGCGGCCCAGCCCCCACTGCAGGTCGGCCCGCACGTGGCGCATGTCGTCGCGGACGGGATCGGTGCGCGGCAGGCAGGCCAGCGTTCCACCGTACGCGGCCTGATCGGTCAGCTCCCAGGTGGTCTGCCCGACGATGCTGAAGTTGTCCCGCGCCCGCCGGGAGGGAATGGTCGTCCGGCGGTCGCCGGCGAGCCGCAGCACCTGGGTGACCTGACCGGCGGCCACGCGGTCGCTGCCCAGCCCCGACCACAACGACTCGGCGGCCGCGTTGTCGCTGTTGCGCAGGGCGCGCCGGATCAGCGGGCGGGTCTGGTCGCTGGGCCGTCCGGCCAGGGCGGCCCGGGCCAGCGGCACCTTCGCCGTCGACCACGCCGGGCCGCCGCTGACCCTGCCGAGGCGCTGGGCGCGCCCACCGCCGACCGGGGCGATCGCCAGGCCCAGGCGTGCATGGAGGCGGCGTTCCAGCGCGGCGAAGGAGCCGGTGAGACTGTCCAGTTCGGCACCGGTCGATTGTCGGCTGTTCCCCGACGGCGTCGACCCAGAGGCCGCCGACGAAGGAGCCGAGGACGTGACACCCGGTGTCGGCACGCTGGTCGACGGGGTTGAGTCCGCTGGACGGGGCGAGCC
>JAKDKP010000058.1 GCA_030453285.1 Propionibacteriales bacterium | reverse complement strand
GAACGACCTGATCATCTCCTCGGCGCCGCCGGCGAAGGCCGGTTCGGCCTCGGCGGTCTCCGAAATGGCCTACGAGGTGGGTGCCCTGCTGGGCACCGCCGTGCTGGGCGGCATCGTGACCGCGGCCTACCGGGCGCACCTCGAGCTGCCGGCGTGGGTCTCGCCGGAGGCGCGGAACGCCGCCGAACAGACCCTGGCCGGAGCCCTTCAGGTCGCCCAGACCCTGCCGGGCGAGCAGGCGGAGATCGTGGCGACGGCAGCCCGGACCGCCTTCGAGTCCGGGGTGTCGCTCACCTCGGGACTGAGTGCCCTGATCATGGTCGCCGCGGCCGCGGTTGCCCTGATCGGCCTGCGTCCGCGTCGGTGATCACATCCGGTCGGGGGCCTCGATGCCCAACATGTCGAGGCCCTCGGCCAGCGCGTCCCTGGCGGCCACACACAGCGCCAGTCGCGACTCCCGTACGAGGCCCTCAGACTTGATCACCGGGCACGCCTCGTAGAACCGAGCGACGGCACCGGCCAACTCGTACAGGTAGCCACACAGCCGGTGCGGCTGCAAGGTGTCGGCCACCTCGCTGACCACCTCACCGAAACGGGTGATCAACAACGCCAACGCCTGCTCGGCCGGCTCCGGCAGTTCGAGCACCTTGTCGCCGACGTGGATCTGTTCGGCCTCGGCCTTGCGCAACACCTGACAGATCCGGGCGTGGGCGTACTGCAGGTACGGCCCGGTGTCACCGGTGGTGGCCACCATCCGTACAAGATCGAAGACGTAGTCCTTGTTGATCCCGTTGGACAGGTCGGCGTACTTGATCGCAGCGAGGGCGATCGGCCGGGCCACCTGCTCCTCGGCGGAGTCCAGCAGCGCCGTCAACGGCAGGGCCTTGCCCTCCCGGGTCTTGTACGGCCGCCCGTCGGGGCCGAGCACCATTCCGTACCCGACGTGCTGGGCCTGCACCGACTCCGGCAGATAGTCGGCTTTGCGCGCGGCCGCAAAGACCTGGGCGAAGTGTCCGGCCTGGCGCACATCGGTGACGTAGATCAGCCGGTTGGCGTGCAACGGGCCGACCCGCCGGCGAACCGCGGCCAGGTCGGTGGTCGCGTAGCCGTAGCCCCCGTCGGACTTGCGGATGATCAGCGGGGCGTTGAACCCTTCGTTGAAGATGCACAGGGCGCCGTCATCTACCACTGCCGCACCGGACTGCTCGAGCTCGGCCACCACCACCGGCAGATCGTCGTTGTACGTCGACTCACCGGCCAGATCCTCGTCGACGAGCTTCACGCCGAGCCGTTCGTACGCCTCGTTGAAGCTGTCCTTCGACACCGCCATCAGTTGCCGCCAGATCTGCAACGTCTGCTCATCCCCGGCCTGCAGGGCGACGACCCGTTTGCGGGCTCGGGTGGCGAACTCCTCGTCGGCCTTGAAGTGCGCCGAAGCTCGCTTGTAGAGCGCGTCGGCCTCGGCCAGCGTCAGTTCGCCGGCGTCGATACCCTCTTCCAGGATCTGCTCGACCAACTGCCCGAACTGGGTGCCCCAGTCGCCGATGTGATTCTGTGGGATCACCGTGTGACCCAGGGCGGTGAGGATCCGGTTGAACGCGTCGCCGATGATCGTCGAACGCAGATGGCCGACATGCATCGACTTGGCGACGTTGGGGGCGGAGTAGTCGATCACCACCCGCTGCGGTTCGGCCGCCTCGGGCACCCCGTGGCGTGGGTCGGCCAGCACGGCACTCACCCCGTCGGCGATCGCCTTCTCGGTCAGCCGGATGTTGATGAAACCGGGGCCGGCCAACTCCAGCGGCTCGCACAGGTCAGCCACGTCGACGGTGTCGATGATCCGCTGAGCCACCTCACGGGGTGGCTTGCCCTCCGACTTGGCCAGGCGCAGCGCCACACTCGTCTGAAAATGGCCGAACTGGGGCTTGGTGGCTGGGCGCAACTCGGGGTCGACCCCGGCCGCGGCCTCGAAACGCTGACTCAACTCAGAAACGTACGACATGGGCAAGATTCTTCCACGCCGGCGACACCTCGTAGACCGACCGGACCGGGGCGGGCCGCGGGACCCACGGGCGACACGGAATAATGGCCGTGCACCCCAGAATGTTCGTACGCAGACCAGGCCATCCGGCCGAGGAGGAACCCCATGACTGACGTCGTCCCCACTGTTGCCCTGAACGACGGCAACCTCATCCCCCAGCTCGGATTCGGAGTCTGGCAGGTGTCGACCGAGGACATCGTGCCGGCGGTCAGCACCGCCCTGGAGACCGGCTACCGCCACATCGACACCGCCGCCGTCTACGGCAACGAGGAGGGTGTCGGCAAGGCGATCAAGGATTCCGGTCTGGCCCGCGACGATCTGTTCGTCACCACCAAGTTGTGGAACGACCAGCACCACAACGTCGTCGACGCCGCCAAGAAGAGCCTCGACAAGTTGGGCCTCGACCAGGTCAATCTCTATCTGATCCACTGGCCCTCGCCGGCCAAGGGTGACTTCACCAAGGCGTGGGAGCAGATGCAGGAGGTGCGCTCGCTTGGCCTGGCCAAGTCGATCGGCGTCTCCAACTTCCACCAGGTGCACCTGGACGCGATCCTGGCGATCATCGACACCGTGCCGGCGGTCAACCAGATCGAGCTGCACCCAACCCTGGCCCAGCGTGAACTCACGGCGTACAACGCGAGCAAGGGCATCGTGACCGAGGCGTACAGCCCGCTGGGACTGTCGAAGGACCTCGAAAACGCGGCCGTCATCGAGATCGCCGACAAGCTCAACCGCACTGCCGCCCAGGTCATCCTGCGCTGGCATCTGCAGAGGGGTCACGTCGTCTTCCCCAAGTCGGTCACCCCGCACCGGATCAAGGAGAACTTCCGGTTGTTCGACTTCGAGCTGGACAAGGCCGACCTCAAGGCCATCGACGCGCTCGACGCGGGCAACCGCGTGGGCGTCGACCCCGAGGTCGCCGACTTCTGAGTCATTCTCGCGTACGAGGTCTTCCCGTACGCGAGCGCACGCCAGTCCGCAGGCCCGCACGCCAGAATCACCGGTGTGCGGGCCTGTTGCCGCTTCCACCGCCGGGTCAGGTGCCGCACCGATCGTCGGAAAATCGGCAGCCTCAGCCGCACTGCCGGAGCATGGTGACGGCAGTGCCGCCCTACGTGCCGATTTTCGGTGGAGACCGCCGGCACTCCCAATTCAGTGGTTGCCGCCGTAGCAGCGCGCTAGCGTCGGCGCCATGAGCGAACTCACGCTGGCCGGACGTACGGCCGTGGTCACCGGTGTCGGACGTACGAGGGGCATCGGCTTCGCCATCGCCCGGCGCCTGTTGATCATGGGTGCCTCGGTGTGCTGTCAGCACTGGTCCCCCCACGATGCCGATCAGCCGTGGGGCGCCGAACCCTTCGATCAGGTGCGGGCGGCGCTGGCAGAGCACCGCCAAGGCGAGGCTCAACTGGTCGATGTGAGCACCGATCTGGCTGAGCCGGACGCCGCCGAAACCATGATCAACAGTGCCGTCGGTGAACTCGGACACCTTGACGTTCTGGTCTGCAACCATGCGCGCAGCGGTGGAGATGGCCCGCTGGCCGAGCAGACCGTCGACACCCTTGACGGCGACTGGCAGGTCAATGCACGTGCCACCTTGTTGGCGACCCGGGCCTTCGCGGCCCAACACGACGGGCGGGATGGTGGCCGGGTGATCTGGATGACGTCCGGCCAGGTCGCGGGCCCGATGAGCCAGGAAATCGCCTATGTCGCCTCCAAGGCGGCGCTGGCCGGGGTGACCAGCTCGGTCGCCGACGACCTGGTCACTCGTGGCATCCTGCTCAACACCGTCAACCCCGGGCCGGTGAACACCGGCTACCTCGATCCGGAGACGACCGACCGTCCGGACCAACTCGACGACATCCGGGCGCGCTTCCCGCTGCGCCGGTTCGGTGAGCCCGACGATCCCGCCCGGCTGATCGCGTGGCTGGTCAGCGACGAGGGCCGATGGGTGGTCGGTCAGGTGATCAGCAGCGAGGGCGGATTCCGCCGCTGGGGCTGAGCCACCCCGGACGCCCGTTGAGCAAGGGCCCCTATCCACACGGCCGTTGAGCAAGTGAGAACGAACACGCCGAAGCGCCCGCCAACAGGACCGGTCTCAACACGCACTCCTCGTCCCTCGTCGCGCTTGCTCAATGACCGTTCCCTGCGCACGATCGTGCCAGTTGGGCGACCAGGGGGACCACATCGGCGATCGAGTCGACCACCCGGGTGGGCCGGTAGGGAAAGGTGTCGACCTTGTCCGGTGTCGTCGAACCCGTCATCACCAGAATCGTCCGCAGTCCCGCCTCGAGCCCGGACCGTACGTCGGTGTCCATCCGATCACCGATCATCACCGTCGATTCCGAATGCCCGTCGATCTTGTTCAGCGCCGACCGCATCATCAGCGGATTGGGCTTGCCGACGTAGTACGGCTCCACCCCGGTGGCGCGGGTGATCAGCGCCGCAACCGCCCCAGTGGCCGGCAGTGAACCGTCCCTCGAGGGCCCGCTGGCGTCTGGATTGGTGGCGATGAATCGTGCACCCCGCTCCAGCAGTCGGATCGCCTGGGTGATCGCGGTGAACGAGTACGTCCGGGTCTCACCCAGCACGACATAGTCGGGGTCGCGATCGGTGAGCACGAAGCCGATGTCATGCAGCGCCGAGGTCAGTCCAGCCTCGCCGATCACGTACGCCGAACCGCCGGCACGCTGGTCGGCCAGGAACTGGGCCGTTGCCAACGCCGAGGTCCACAGGTGCGGCTCGGGCACGTCGATTCCGCTGGCCAGCAGTCGTGCCCGCAGGTCGCGTGCGGTGAAGATCGAATTGTTCGTCAGCACCAGGTACTTCAGATCAAGGCGCTGCAGTTCGGCGATGAACTCCGCAGAGCCATCGATTGCGTCGTTCTCGTGGACCAGGACACCGTCCATGTCGGTGAGCCAGCCGGAGACGGTCTGCTCGATCATGCGTTGAGCCTAGGTCACCTGAGCACCCGACGGTCAGGACAAACCATCGAGACACCGGGATCGGGCTGGACAGCATCGACAACGGCGATAGCGTGAGCCTCACCACCGTGCGGTCGAAGGAGCAGGCATGTCGGAGTCGGGTACGCAGACGCGGGAGCTTCCCTCCCCCACCATTGCTGTCGAGGCCCAGGAGAGCGAGCACCGCCGCTGGACACCGAAGAAGATCATCGTGTGGGGCGCCATCGGTCTGCTCGGTGCCGTCGCCTGGGCGATGATCGCCATCGTTCGCGGAGAGTCGATCAACGCGATCTGGTTCGTGTTCGCCGCGGTGTGCAGCTATCTGATCGCGTACCGCTTCTATTCCAAGGTGATCGAACGGTTCATCACCAAGCCCGATGATCGGCGGGCCACCCCGGCCGAGTACGCGGCGAACGGGCAGGACTTCATGCCCACCGACCGCCGGGTGCTGTTCGGGCACCACTTCGCCGCGATCGCCGGGGCCGGTCCTCTGGTGGGGCCCGTCCTGGCCGCGCAGATGGGCTGGCTGCCGGGCACGGTATGGATCATCGTCGGGGTCATCCTGGCTGGAGCGGTCCAGGACTACCTGGTGCTGTTCTTCTCGATGCGCCGCAAGGGCCGTTCGCTCGGCCAGATGGCGCGTGACGAGTTGGGCCGGGTCGGCGGCACCGCGGCCATCCTGGCGACCCTGTTGATCATGTTGATCATCGTCGCGATCCTGGCGCTGGTCGTGGTGAACGCGCTGGGCGAGAGTCCGTGGGGCGTTTTCAGCGTGGCGATGACGATCCCGATTGCGCTGTTCATGGGCTGCTATCTGCGGTTCTGGCGTCCGGGCAAGGTGACCGAGGTGTCGATCATCGGTTTCGTGCTGCTGCTGGCCGCCATCATCGGCGGCCAGTTCGTGTCGCAGAGTCCCGTGCTCAGCGAGGTGTTCACTCTCGACAAGCTGACCATTGCCTGGTTGATCGTCGTGTACGGCTTCATTGCCGCGGTCCTGCCGGTCTGGCTGTTGCTCGCGCCACGCGACTACCTCTCCACGTTCATGAAGATCGGCACCATCGTGATGCTGGCGGTGGCCATCGTGATCAGCGGGCTGGTGGGCAAGGCCATGATCAACGCACCGGCGATCAGCGAGTTCGCCGGTCGGGACGACGGGCCGGTGTGGTCGGGACCGTTGTTTCCGTTCCTGTTCGTCACCATCGCTTGCGGCGCCCTGTCGGGATTCCACGCGCTGATCGCCTCAGGCACCACACCGAAGCTGGTCGAGAAGGAGCGACAGACTCGACTGATCGGGTACGGCGGCATGTTGATGGAGTCGTTCGTCGCGATCATGGCGTTGGTGGCGGCGTTCTCGATCGACCGCGGCATCTTCTTTGCCATGAATTCGCCGGCCTCGCTCACCGGCGGCACCCCTGAGACGGCCGCCGCGTTCGTGAACGGGCTAGGACTGACTGGGGTCAACGTCACTCCCGAGATGCTCACCGCCACTGCCGAGTCCGTCGGTGAGGAGTCGGTCATCTCCCGTACCGGTGGTGCACCGACGCTCGCGCTGGGACTGTCGCAGATCATGCAGCAGTTGACGCACTCCGGCCTGACGGCGTTCTGGTACCACTTCGCGATCATGTTCGAGGCCCTGTTCATCCTGACCGCCGTCGATGCCGGCACCCGGGTGGCGCGCTTCCAGTTGCAGGAATCGCTCGGCAACTTCCTGCCCCGTTTTCGTGACACCTCATGGAAGATCGGATCGTGGGTGTGCACCGCGATCATGGTGCTCGGATGGGGCGCCATCCTCGTCCTCGGCGTGACCGATCCCCTCGGCGGCATCAACACCTTCTTCCCCCTTTTCGGTATCGCCAACCAGTTGCTGGCGGCGATCGCGCTGTCGGTGTGTCTGGCGATCGCGGCCAAGGGCGGCGTACGGCGTTGGCTCTGGATCATTGCCGTTCCCCTGACCTTCACCACCGTGGTGACGGTCACCGGATCGCTGTACAAGATCTTCTCCCCCGTGCCCGGCGTCGGCTACTTCGCCCAGAACGCGGCCTTCCGCAAGGCGATCGCCGACGGCAAGGAATCGTTCGGTACGGCCAAGACACCCGAGGCGATGGCGGCCGTGGTCCGCAACACCGCCGTCCAGGGCACACTGTCGGTGGTGTTCGTGGTGTTGTCGGTGATCGTGATCGCCGCCGCGGTGGTGTCGGTGATCAAGACCCTGCGCGGGGTGTCCTCACCCAGCAGCGAGGAACCCATCACCACCTCGGAAACCTTTGCCCCGGCCGGATTCCTGCCCACTCCCCGAGAGAAGGACCTGCTCGGAGAGTGGGAGAGCCGGGCTCCGGAGAAGCTGACCGCGGGCGGTGGTCACTGATGAGCACGCCTGCTGCTTCGTGGTCCCTCCGACGCCTCGGTGTCGGCCTTGGCGCCGGTTGGCGCTACCTGAAGGCGGTGCTCGGCGAGGACCGGTACGACGGCTACCTCGCCTGGCACCGCAGTCACGGGAAGGGAGCTCCGATGACCGCCGCCGAGTACTGGCGCAGCCGAACCGACCACCAGGAAGCCCACCCCGAAGGGCGCTGCTGCTGACGTCGAGCCTTGGCACGTTCGTTGAGCAGGCGACGACCCCAAACAACGTTCGTGAGCAAGCGAGGCCTGTATTGAGCAGCGCCGAGGAACGAGGAGCGGCCGTCGAAATAGACGAGCGCGTCGAAGCGCCCGTGGGTCTCGATCATCCACAGACCGCAACCCGATTGTCGAAGTTCTCCACAGATCTTCTCCATGATCAGAAACTGTCAGACCCCCTCCTTAGAATTGTCCTCATCCCCACCAGGGAACGGATCCAAGGAGGTGACGACGATGTCCACGCTGACCGACCACGAGGCTTTGGCACCGACTGTTGATCTTGATCCAACTCGCGTATTGCGGGTCGTCGCCGACAGCACCTTTGCCCGGACCCGCGCCGAAGCAGACCTGCTCACGGCCGCCGCTGCCTGGGCCGATCTGCACCCGCCCACGGCGGAGAATCCCTTTCGCGTCGACTGGTGGGACGGTGAGCGATCCATTGGTGATGGCGACGACGCACACGTGCCCGAGGTGGCGGCTTCGGCGGCGGCTGAGTTCGCGGCGGCGGCCGGGCTCACCACGTACGCCGGCCGGATGATGATCTTCGACGCGCTCCTGCTCCGGCACCACCTGCCCAGGACCTGGGCGCTCGTCGGGGAGTGCCGGATGCCGGCGTTTCGTGCCCGTCAGCTGGTGAGCTCCGTGCACCATCTCGGCGCGGCAGCATTGCAGTGGCTGGACGCCCAGGCCGCAGCGGTGAACCGGCGGATCCGTCGCGGGACTCAGGTACGGATGGTCACGCGTGCCGAGGCGTTGTTCGGTCCGGAGTCCGACGGCGATCCAGGCGTGGCACCCTTCGTACGAGTTGATCATCGAGGTCCCGGACAGATCGGCACCGCGCGACTCGATGGGCAGTTGGAGATCCCCGACGCGTTGGACCTCGAAGCCGCCCTGCAGTCCTGCTCCGCCGATCATGCTGCGGCGGGAACGGCCGGTGAACTCGGTGCCCGCCGGGCGATGGCTCTGGGTGACCTGGCCCGCCACTGGCTCGGTCAGGATTCCCTACCCACCAAGGCGCAGGAAGACATCGGGACGTCGATCCCCGAGGCAGCCGGATCGGAGCCGACCATCGGCGGGGTGGGGTCGCGCCGGCCCGTACCCCGTGTCACGCGGGTCCGCGAGCTGACGCTGTACGTCCATCTCGCCGCAGCCGCCGTCACAGACTCGACCACCGCGAAGCCCTTCGTAGGTGAGTGCGGCACCACCGGCTCAGTCGTCACCGCCGATCAGATCCGCGCGTGGTGCGGTCGTCCTGGAATGAACGTGATCATCAAGCCGGTGATCGATCTCCAGCAGGAACGCGGTCACGACCGCCACGACCCCGGTCCGTTCCGGGAACAGACTGCGCTGCGTGACCGATCCTGCG
>JAKDKP010000634.1 GCA_030453285.1 Propionibacteriales bacterium | reverse complement strand
GAGACCGACACCAACCTCTACCCGATCCACGTGCGCAACGACACGGAGGGCGTCCTCATCGAGAACGTCGAGATCGACGGGCAGGGCGGCACCGGCAAGGGGATCTTCTTCCAGGGCAGCGGCACGGTCCGCAACACCGAGATCCACTCGACGGACCGCGGGATCCTCATCCAGGCCGACGACGTCACGGTGACCGAGTCCTACATCCACGACCTGCAGCGGCAGCCGGAGGGTCACCACGACACCATCCAGTTCCGCGGCGGCGACAATGTCACCATCAGCGGCAACACGCTCATGCCCTACAAGGCATCGACGGACGACCCGATGAACGCCGCCTTGCAGATCGGCTCGCTCGTCGGTAGCGACACGATCACCAACCTGCGGGTCGTCGGCAACCTGATGAACGGCGGCAACCACACCATCAACGGTGGCGGTCGCGGTGAGGTCGACAGCGCCCGGTACTCCGACAACGAGTTCGGTCGGGACTTCCGCTACTCCCCGGCGGCGAACCTCGAGAACAGCGTGTGGACCGACACCAACGTCTGGCACGACACCGGCGAGACGATCGACCGCTAGTCGGACCCACCCGCGGCGCGGCGGCCCCTCGGCACCCCCGGCTCAGACCCTATGAAGGTTCGCGGTGGTTGCCGGGGTCTTGTGGCCGGAGCCTCGCGTATGCAGTGATTCGTGGATCACTCGCTCGATTGGGCGGGCGGGTGCCGACATGCATAGGAGGCTCCGGTGTTTACCGAGCGTACGAGTTTGGGGCTGGATGTCCATGCCCGATCAGTCCTTGCGGCAGCAATTGATACCTCGACCGGGGAAGTGATCGAGCGACGGGTATCACCCAAAGTTGATCTGGTGGTCGAGTTCGTCACCGAGTTGGCGCGCGAGCACGGCCCGGTTCTGGTGACGTACGAAGCCGGCCCGACGGGTTTCGGATTGGCCCGCGCGTTGCACGCGGCCGGGCACTCCTGTCAGGTCGCGGCGCCATCGAAACTGCTTCGCCCGGCGGGTGATCGGGTCAAGACCGACGCCCGGGACGCGATGCTCTTGGCGCGTTTGGCCCGCAACGACGACATCACCGCGGTCAGGATCCCCACCCGCGCCCAGGAATCAGCGCGGGACCTGGTGCGAGCCCGCGACGACGTGCGGATGGTCTTGATGTCCGCCCGACACCGCCTGTCGAAGTTGCTGCTGCGCCACGGCTACGTATACGACAACGGTCTGGCTTGGACCGGAGCACACGATGCCTGGCTACGACGGCTGCGCAAAGATGATCTTCTTCCCGCAGGTGGTGGCACATTGGCCACATTCGACGACAACTACGACGCGGTCATCCACGCCTTGGCCCGTCGTGACCGTCTCGACGCCACGATCTCTTCGATGGCCGCCGACAGCGAGTTCACGCCGGCCACTCGCCGCCTGTGCTGCCTACGAGGGATATCAACCACGACCGGTTTCGCCTTGGCAGTAGAAATTGGGGACTGGCACCGCCTGACCGGCGCGAGCATCGGGTCCTACCTGGGACTGGTGCCCTCCGAGCACTCCTCGGGGCAATCTCGCAGCCAGGGTGGGATCACCAAGACCGGTAACTCCCACGCCCGCCGACTGCTCATCGAGTCCGCGTGGCAGCACAAACGTCTCTACACGCCGGGCAAGGTCATGCAGGACCGGTGGGCGCTGGCCCCGGCCGCGGCAGCTGCCCGAGGCGACCTCGGCAACCGACGGCTACATCACCGCTGGAACGCGCTGACCGCCCGCAAAAAGCGCCACACCGTCGCCAACACCGCCATCGCCCGCGAGCTGGCCGGCTGGTGCTGGTCCTTGGCCGTGATGGACGACTAAGCAACCCCACAACTCGTTCACGGCAGACGAAGTGACCGGGCAGCAGCGCAAGGAGAGACCAGCGGATCGACTGTGAGCAGTCCCCGACCGGGACCACGCTCGACCTCAGACACGCTGAACCTCTCCAGCCGAAACCGGGTCCTGCGGTAACCAACCCGCGCATATCAGACTGTGGGGTTGACCCCGTTTCGTGGACATCGGTTTAAGCGGCCTTTGCGGCCACCG
>JAKDKP010000633.1 GCA_030453285.1 Propionibacteriales bacterium | reverse complement strand
TGTCCGGGCCGAACGAGAGTCATGACCAAGTCGGGGCGACCGCGCCGACCAGCGCGGCCGCCACCATCGCGTCGACGCCGTCGCTGGTCGGCTTCGCCGAGGCGGCCACGATCGCCGACCTCAACACCGCTCGCCTCGCACACACCGGCGACCGCTCCCCGTTGGCGTTGGCCAATCGCGAGATCGGCACGCTGCCCCCTCAGGAGCGCAAGGATGCCGGCCAGCGGATCGGCAAGGCTCGTGGCCAGGTCAACCAGGCCCTGGCCGCGCGTCGGGCCGAGGTCGAGCAGGCCGAACTGGAGGCGCGTCTGGTGGCCGAGCGGGTGGATGTCACCCTGCCGACCGAGGAGCACTCACGCGGGGAGGTGCACCCCATCACCGGCATGATCGAGTTGATCGGCGATGTGTTCGTCGGCATGGGCTGGGAGGTGGCCGAGGGGCCAGAACTCGAGGCGGAGTGGCTCAACTTCGATGCCCTGAACTTCCCGCCCGGACATCCGGCCCGTGAGCTCCAGGACACCTTGTTCGTCGATCCGCTGTCGGCGAACCTGGTGATGCGCACCCACACCTCCCCGGTGCAGGTGCGTTCCCTGCTGGAGCGCGAGCTGCCGGTGTACGTGGTGTGTCCGGGCAAGACGTACCGTTCAGACGAACTCGATGCCACCCACGTGCCGGTCTTCCATCAGGTCGAGGGGATTTGCGTCGACAAGGGGATCACGTTTGCCGATCTGCGCGGCACCCTTGATCATTTCGCCCGGTCGATGTTCGGTGACATCCGGACCCGGATCCGGCCGAGCTACTTCCCGTTCACCGAGCCCAGTGCCGAAGTTGATCTTGAGTGCTTCGTCTGTCGCGGGGCCTCGGTCGGCGATCCGCAGAACCCATGCCGTACGTGTTCCTCGGAAGGTTGGATCGAATGGGGGGGTTGCGGCGTGGTGAACCCGAGGGTGCTGGCGGCCGCCGGCATCGACACCGAGATGTACTCCGGCTTCGCCTTTGGGATGGGGATCGAGCGGACGCTGATGTTCCGCAACAACGCCGCCGACATGCGCGACATGGTCGAGGGCGACGTCCGATTCAGTCGCACCTTGCATGGCCTCGCCCGATGAACGGCTCGTACGAGACCGTGATGATGAACCACCCAATGATCATGAATGACTCGGTGATCATGAACCATCCAGAAGGAGACCGATGAGGGCCCCGCTGTCCTGGTTGCGCACGTGCGCAACCCTTCCCGAGCAGGTCGACGCCCACACCCTGTCCGATGCGCTGGTCTCGGTGGGGCTCGAGGTCGAGACCGTCGACGTCGTCGGCGCCGATGTCACTGGTCCGGTGGTCGTTGGTCGCGTGCTCTCCTTCGTCGAGGAGCCGCAGTCGAACGGCAAGACCATCCGTTGGTGTCGGGTCGACTGCGGTGAGCACAACCCTGACGGTGAGGACGCCCGCGGAATCGTCTGCGGCGCCCGGAACTTCGCCGAGGGTGACCTGGTGGTGGTGTCCTTGCCCGGGGCGGTGTTGCCCGGTGATTTCGCGATCGCGGCACGCAAGACATATGGCCACGTCTCGGACGGGATGATCTGTTCGGTGACCGAGCTCGGGCTGCCCGATGATCATGCTGATGGCATTCTGGTGCTGCCCGAGGGGACGGTCGGAGAGTTGGCCGTACCTCTGCTGGGATTGCGCGAGGACGTGCTGGACATCGCCGTCACACCCGATCGTGGCTACTGCTTCTCGATTCGGGGACTGGGGCGGGAGGCCGCCAACGCGTTGCAGGTCGAGTTCGCCGACCCTGTTGATCATGATGTGCCGGCCGAGTCCGCAGCCGGCCACCCGGTCCGACGTGATTCCGATGCCAACCCCCTGTTCGTCGCCGTGTCCGTGACCGGTATCGACCCCACCAGGCCGACCCCGCGATGGTTGGCCCGACGCCTGCAGTTGGCCGGCATGCGTCCCATTTCACTCGCGGTCGACATCACCAACCACGTGATGCTCGAAACCGGGCAGCCCCTGCACGCCTACGATGCGGCCAAACTGAGCGGACCGATCGCAGGTGCGGACCACGTCGTCGAGGGTG
>JAKDKP010000632.1 GCA_030453285.1 Propionibacteriales bacterium | reverse complement strand
CCGACCCCAGGGAGATCAGGGTGTCCATCGTGGTGGCCCCGTGCCGCAGGTTGAGCCATGCGGCACGATGGAAAGGCCAGGCCGCCCACGTCAGGACGGGCCAGGCCAACATCAACGAGATCCACTGCCAGCCGCCGAACTGGAGGCCCGGGATCATCGCCATCGCGATCACCGGCACTGCGGAGACGCTACTGATCAACAACCGCCAACCAAGGGTACGGAGATGGCGGTCGGCCTCGGTCTCGGTGGCTTTGGCACTGCCGGGCGAGGACTCCGACGTTGGCATGCTGGCGTGGTATCCGGTTGCCTCGATGGCAGCGAGCAGATCGTCGGTGGTGACGTGATCGCCGTACCGTACGGCGGCGGTCTCGGTGGCGTAGTTGACCGATGCCTCGACTCCGTCGAGCTTGTTCAGCTTCTTCTCGATCCGGGCGGCACACGAGGCGCACGTCATCCCGGCGACGTCCAACCGCACCTGATGGGGAGCCGTGTTGATCTTGCCCGCAATCGTGCTCGCGCTCGTGTCCATGGTGCGCGATAAGATTCGGCCCTGGTGATCAACCATCGCCATCACCGTCGCGCGTCTCCTTGTGCTCCTGGGGTGTGGGGTTGGCCGAACCGGTGGTCCCGCCTTGGTGCTCCATCCGCTGCGGTGAGCTGGCGGGCATCCCCGGCGGGACGTTGGACTCGCCGGGCACGGCACGTCCCAGCAGCCACCCGCCACCGAAGATGATGGCGAGGGCTGCCAGGAAGCCTGCAATGCGGAGTCCGGTGGGCATGGTCAGCGCTCGACCACGGTGTAGTCGCCGGCCTCGTCGACGGCGCTGGCGATCGTCGAGAGCGCGATGGGACCGCTGCTGGTGACGCTCATCTGCCCGTTGGCGAGCTCGACGGTGACCTGGTCGACCTCGGGCAGGGCGCTGACCTCGTCGGTCACGGCGCTCACGCAGTGATCGCAGGTCATCCCGGAAACGGTGTAGTCAGTGGTGGTCATGGTGCTTCTCCTTGAGTTGATCTTGGTTGGTTGGGGCGGTTCTGCCCGGTCGACTGATCAGCCGGACAGCAACGCGCCCTCGGCCATGCTGATCATGACCGGACGAGACGTGCGATGGCGGCGGACGCTTCGGCGATCTTGGTGTCGGCGACCGGTCCGCCCGCGGCGGCGGCGTCGGCGACGCAGTGATGCAGGTGTTCATCGAGCAACGTGAGGGCGACCGCTTCGAGCGCCTTCGTGGTGGCGGACACCTGGGTGAGGATGTCGATGCAGTACTTGTCCTGCTCGATCATCCGCTGCAGGCCGCGGGTCTGTCCCTCGATGCGTTTGAGTCGGCTGAGCAGGGCGTCCTTGTTGTCGGTGTACCCCGGTGCGGTGTGGTCCATGGAGACTCTCCCTTCCGATGGACAGCATACCCCTAGGGGGTAGGGGTTCAAATCCATAGAAGGAGAAGGTTGCGTTGGTGGCGAATTCGTGCCTGATTCCACTGGAGCCCGACCCGAGCCCGGTTGTGCACAAGGCCTGTGTGTAACTGGTCAGTAGCGGCGAGTTGTCAAGTCAGTCCGTGTCGAGCATGGGATCACCCCCGGGGGTGAAAAGTTTCTGTCGTCCACGGGCTGGTTCATCCATCGTGCCTAGTCAGAAGGATTTCTGCGATGGAGTGTCAAAGTTGTCCCCAGCTCCGTACCCAGACTGTGCACAGTCCGACGGCGTGTCTCCACACTTGCCCACAGGTCATCCACAGGGCCTGTGGATGACGGGCTTCCGTCCGTGGTGGTCGAGGGTCTAGCGTCCGACGTGATCACCAACGCCCGCCCCCTTCGTTTCGGTCAGTTCGGCACCATCGACGACCTGTCAGAGCCCGGCCGTACGGTGTCGATGAGTTTCCACCGGTGCGGGAAGGTGCCTTCATGAGTCTGGCCGAGGTCCAGGACTACGCCGAGCCGTCCCGTCCCGACCGCACCCCGCCGCAGGACGTCACCGCTGAGCAGTGCGTCCTGGGCTCGATGCTGATGAGCAAGGACGCCATCGCCGACGTCATCGAGCAGGTCCGCGGCACCGACTTCTATCGACCGGCCC